>NZ_JADPJJ010000081.1:0-699 GCF_023073375.1 Bradyrhizobium sp. 197
GAAGGCGCGGTTGCCAGCCCTTTGCTGTGCCGAGCGTGATCGGTATCGACGACTGGGCCTGGCGCCGCAATCAGCGGTACGGAACAATCATCTGCGACCTCGAGCGGCGACGACCGATCGCCCTGTTACCCGACAGAGAGCCAGCTACTGCACAGGCCTGGCTCTCGGGGCAGCCGCAAATTGCTGTCGTCGCGCGCGATCGCGGCGGTGGTTACGCCCTTGCTGTAGCGAAGGCGCTTCCGCAGGCCACCCAGGTCGCTGACCGCTGGCATTTGATGGAGAATGCCAGCCACGCATTTCTCGATGCGGTCCGCAAATCAATGCGCCAGGTTCGTGTGGCGGTCGGCTCCGCCACAATAAATCCTGCCTTGCTGACGGCCGCGGAGCGGATCCAGTACGAGGGCTATCTACGGCGTGAGGATACCAACGCGGCAATCCTCAGACAGGCGGGGACGGGCGTCTCCATAAAGGAGATCGTACGACTTACGGGACATAGCCGAGGCCTCGTCCGCAAGGTGCTCCGAGGTCAGCGAACGGATGTGTTCAGAGTGCGTGAGAGTTCTCTCGAACATCATCTGTCTTGGCTTTATGCCCAGTGGACTAGGGTCTGTACCTGATTAGCGAGTTCTGATTCCCTCGTGCCAAGTTGATTCGGCACGGGGGACTTCGATGCGCAAAGGACTGTTCTGGCTCAACGAC
>NZ_JADPJJ010000021.1:0-694 GCF_023073375.1 Bradyrhizobium sp. 197
CACGCGGACAATCACCTCCTCGTAGTCCGAGGTGCGGCGATCTGGCAACGCCTGCAGGGTGGCGCGCTCGTGGTCGATCCGCTTGGCGTTGCGGGCATTGCGGCGGCTGACGATCTCGTCGATGAAGCCGCGATAGGCGGCGAGATCATCGAAGTCGGCAGTGCCGCGCAACAGCAGCGCATCGGCGATCGTCCGCTTGAGATGGCCATGCGAGCTTTCGATCGCCCCGTTCTCGTGGGCGATGCCGCGATTGTTGCGGGAAGGCCGCATGCCGTAGTGGGCGCAGAGGTCCTCGTACCGCCTGGTCAGATCGTCCCTCGCATTGCGATCGAGATTGCAGAAGGCGGCCGACAGGCTGTCGGTCCGATGCTCCCGCGGTGCCCCACCGAGCGACCATAGGGCATTCTGCAGCCCTTCGGCCAATGCGACGAAGCTCTCGCCACCGAGCACGACATGGGCGTGTTCAAACCCGCAATAGGCCAACCGGAAGTGATACAGGCGATGATCGAGCGGCACGCCAGCGATGGCGACCCCAAGCTCGCCCATATCGGTGAAGTCGGACAGGCCGACCTGGCCCACTTCGTGGGTCTGGCGGAAGATGACCTCCTGCTCCTCGCCGTGGATCGCCCGCCAGGCGCGGATCCGGCGCTCGAGCGTGCGGCGGATTCCAGCCCCCAGCTCAGGATGGCGTCGG
>NZ_JADPJJ010000088.1:0-690 GCF_023073375.1 Bradyrhizobium sp. 197
GTGCGCCGCTCCATGAACAGAATCCGAACCGCAATCGGAGCGACAACGATCAACCCGGAATTGCTGACCTATGCGGAAAAGCTGCGCTATCAGGGCTATCTGCGGCGCCAGGATAGCCATGCCGCAATTGCGGCTCTCGTCAGCGACGGTGTGCCGTTCAAGGAGATCGTCCGTCGCACAGGACATAGTCGCAATCTGGTTTCGCCAAATTAGCCGCGGTGGCGGTACGGATATGTTCCGCACCCGTCAAAGCACCCTGGACGGGCACCTGCCGTTCCTGGACGCGCAATGGACAGGCGGCTGTCGCAACGGTGCCGAACTCTGGCGCCGTTTGAAGGGACAAGGCTTTATGGGATCGCTGCGCGTGGTGGCGGAATGGGCGACGCGACGGCGGCGTGCCGAGACTATCAGCCATCAACAATTGCAGAAGGTCCCCGCCGCCAGGACGATAGCGCAGCTGATGACGACGAAGCGCGACCACCTGACCAGGGCCGAGACCGTCACGCTTGCCGTCATCGAACAAAACGTTCCTATGCTGGCCGATGCCCAAGCTCTCGTTGGCCGCTTCCACGCGATGATCCGAAAGAAGGCCGAGATGGAGCTCGAACCTTGGATTGAGGAATCCAAGCGGAGCCTCATTGCCTCGTTCGCGAATGGCATTGCCAACGATAAGGGCGCGGTGCACGCGGC
>NZ_JADPJJ010000090.1:0-688 GCF_023073375.1 Bradyrhizobium sp. 197
CTAGGGTCTGTTGGGATTCAGGATTCTCATCGGGGCTTGGTTGTGATTCAAGCTTGGGATGGACCGATTCGTTTTGACTGACGCCCAATGGGCGAAGATGGAGCCGCATTGTCTTGGCAAGCCGGGAGATCCGGGCCGCAGCGGCAAGGACAACCGACTGTTTGTCGAGGCCGTTCTGTGGATCGCCCGAACCGGCAGTCCCTGGCGGGATCTGCCGGCGATGTTCGGCCACTGGAATAGCACATTCACGCGCTTTCGCGACTGGGTGAAGGCGGATGTCTGGAAGCGGCTGTTCGAGGCCATCTCCGACGATCCCGACATGGAATACGCCATGGTCGACGCCACCATCGTCAAGGTCCACCGCCACGGTCAGGGCGCAAAAGGGGGACGCAAAGCCAGGCGATCGGCCGCTCGAAAGGCGGCATGACCACCAAAATTCTGGCGCTCACCGATGCGCTCGGCAATCTCGTGCGCTTCGTGCTCCTGCCGGGACAGCGTTTCGATACGGTGGGCGTGCCGCCGCTCATCGAGGGATTGGCCTTCAACGCGCTGATCGCTGATAAGGCCTTCGATAGCAACGCCATCATCGCCGAACTCGAAGCGCGTGGCGCCAAAGTCGTCATCTCCCAGCATCCGCGCCGTGCACAGCCTCTCGCCATCGACAAGGAGATGTACAAATGGCGGCATC
>NZ_JADPJJ010000002.1:0-138802 GCF_023073375.1 Bradyrhizobium sp. 197
CGAGAACTTCTTCGGCAAGCTCAAGGAATTCAAGCGCATCGCAATGCGCGCCGACAAGACCGACCAGAGCTTCACTTCAATGATCTATCTGGCCGCGGCCGCGATAAACTCCAGATGAATCCCAACAGACCCTAGGCCATGTCGATCATGAGCGACCGAATATTATCCGGCAATGAGGCAGGACTACCATCTGCAAGTTGAATGCCTGAACCTCTGATCGAACGTACGGTAATTATTGGAAACAGCGGCTCAGGCAAAAGCACGTTGGCCGAAGTCATTGCGATTCTCGCCGATATCCCCGCGATTGATCTTGATCTGTTGCACTGGGAAGACGATGGCTTTGGCTCAAAGCGAAATGAAGCCGTCGCGCGAAAGATGGTTCTCGATATTTCAGGTCAGCCGCGCTGGATCATCGAAGGTGCATTCGGATGGCTTGCGGAAGTCGCCCTTCCCAAAGCAACCGCTCTCATTTGGCTAGATTTTCCCTGGAGCCTTTGCCGCGCCGGTCTGCTGGCTCGCGGTCTGCGGCGAGGAGCAACAAATCATGACGCCGCCGAACTGATGAAGTGGGCGGAGGCCTACTGGACTCGGCAGACACCTTCGTCGTTTGCTGGTCACTCTAAGCTGTTCAACGATTTCTCCGGTATCAAGTTGCGGCTGGAGAGCCGAGAACAAGTTGCTGAATTGCTCGAAAAGCTGCGCGACAAAGTGACCAATATTGATCCACGTTTTGGGCCTTAGGCTGCACGCTCGGAAGCCGACATTGAGTTGATGAGTGCTCGTCTTCGCGTCACGGCGCGGGACACGCCGCTCCGGTCTTCACCCAGGCCTCCACCAGCGCGCCGGCCTGCTCCTGCGTGCCCGGGACGGGCGAGCGGCCGAAGCCGGGCTTCCAGGCCCAGCCGACGAGGGTGTCCTTGCCGATATGGTCGATCAGGTCTTCCACCTTGCGCCCGCCATTGCGCGCGGGATCCCTGATCTGCTCGCAGATCTCGCCGATGGTCTTGCCCTCCCAGGCCATTTCCCGCGGAGCAAGATGCCATTCGGGATGGCCGGGCATGCGGCCGGGCTCGAAATTGGCCTTCTGATGGCAGGTGTTGCAGCGCATCGCGTCGAGCCCATGACCGTCGGCGCCGCGTGTGACCGGCGGCTGATGCAGGCGGGCATTGTCGCCCTGGTGCGGCCTGTCACCGGCCGGATGGCAATTGGTACAGCGCGGATGCGTCAGCACCTTGCCGAGCTCGGTGAAGATCGCAGCCGATCGCTTCTCGGTCTCAGTGATGCCGGCGAAGCTTTCCGGCGCGGCCAGCGCATGGCCCGCGCTTTCCGAGGCGGCGTAGCCCGCACTGAGACTGCCGGCGAGTGCCGCGACCACGGCCATCATCTTGAACCGCGCATCGGAGATCATGGCGCGTGTCACTTGGTGGCCATGAGGTAGCGGTTCGAATCGGCCAGGATCACGTCGCGCACCGCCTCGTGATATTTGATGTAGCCGGTGCAGCGGCAGAGATGGCCGTCGAGCGCGTCTGCGATGGTCTGCTCCAGTGCCTCGCGCGCGACCGGTGTCCGCGACAGGCGCTCCAGCAAGACCTGGCCCTCATTGAGGAAGCCGGCGGTGCAATAACCGCATTGAAAAGCGAAATGATCGATGAAGGCCTGTTGCAGCACCGAGAGCTGGCCGCCTTGGGCGTGGCCCTCGACAGTGCGGATCGATTTGCCGTCAAAGGACACGGCGGGCGCGACGCAGGTGGGGCTGGTGGTGCTGGTGCCGTCGGGCGCGTCGACGATGATGGCGCAGCTCAGGCATTGCGCGGCCCCGCAGCCGAACTTTGTCCCGGTCATCCCGAGCATCTCGCGCAAAAAATCGTTCATCGAGAGGTCGTCGCGGACGTCCATCGGGCCGTGCTTCCGGCCGTTGATGGTGAGGCTGAGGGTGGTCACGCGAGCACTCCCTTCAAAAGGTTTGCTGTGACCGGCAGCGCGCGGAAGCGATGGCCGGTGGCGTCGTGGATGGCGTTGATCAGCGCCGGCACGATCGGGATCATCACGACCTCCGCCATGCCCTTCGGTGCTTCGTCTGCTGTTTGCGGCTTCAGCATCTCGATCTCGAGATCCCGGAGCGGCAGGTCGGAGCCGCGCGCGACCAGATAGCGCCCGAGATTCCATTCGCCGTTGCCCGGGCCGCCCTCGAACGGTGGCAGGGTTTCGAGCAGCGCGTAGCCGACGCCCATGGCGAAGCCGCCCTGGGCCTGACCCATCACCACCTCGGGCACCAGCGCGGTGCCGCATTCGAACACGCTATAGGCCTTGGCGATGCGAAGCGCGCCGGTTGCGCGCTCGATCTCGACGCGAACGACCGTGCCGCACATCGAGGTGTAGGCGGTGCCGATCCGGTTGTTGTCGGTCGGCGGAAACTTGACGCTGACGCGGTTGATCCGCTCGAACTTGCCATTGGCGCGGCGAATCGCGAGCGCGTCGATGTCGGCGCGGTATTGCTCGCCGGACAGCGGAAAGCGTGCCCGCGACCACGCCCAGCGGGAGAAACTGTGCGCAACCGCACCGGTGACGAAGCCGCGCGCATGAGCTGTTGCCGCGAGCAGGGGGAGGGCCAGCGGTTCGAGGCCGGGCATCGTGAGCTGGCCGTTCTGCCAGCTTGCGCTGGCCCATTGCCGTGCGCGCGGATCTGACTTTGCGATGCGCCACAGCTCAAGCGCCGCGGGCCACAGGCCGAAGCGGAAGATGACGCGGGCGGCTTCCGCGGCGGAATGCGTGCCGACATGCGCGCCGATCGAGGAGCTTGTCGGCGAGCTGATCGCGGGCACCCAGCGCGGATTTTTCTCCGCGGCATCCTGGGTCTTCTGGTCGATGGTGGAGGGATCGCCTGATGTGACCAGCCCGAGCACGTCATAGCTGTCGACGCGGGCGACCGAGACCTCGTCGGCGATGGCACCGAGATGGCTGGCGACCCGGTTGGCCAGCGCCGTCCCGATGCCGTTGCCCATCTCGACATGATCGCAATAGATGACGATCCTGCCGTCGGGGGCAAGCTCCACGCGCCCGAGCGAGCCGTCCGCGCCGGAGCCATAGTCTTTCGTCACGCAGGCGACGCCGGTGCCGACCAGCCGATCCGACGATGTCTGTTTGAACTGTGCCCGCTGCTGCCAGATCGGGTGCTTCTCGAGCTTGTCGAGGATTTCGGGCGTGCGCACCGAGACGATGTAGGGATTGCCGGTCATGGTCCGGCCGTTCTGGGGCAGCGCATTGCGCCGCCGGAATTCGATCGGATCGCGCTTGAGCTCGGACGCCGCCTCGTCGATCAGGACCTCCAGCGCCGTCATGGCTTGCAGTATGCCGTAGCCGCGCATCGAGCCCGCGCTCACGCCGCGCGAGTGCACGGCGACGGTCCTGACGTCGACCTTCGGAATGTCGTAGATGCCGATTGCGCCAGTGGCCGCGACGACGGCGACGCTGGCCGAGAAATGGGCGAGGCCGCCGCCGTCGAGCACGTGGTCGGCGGCAAACGCCTTGATCTTGCCGGTCGCGCGATCAATGCCGATGCGCGAGCGCATCTTGATTGCGTGGCGCTTGATGCCGGCCTGAAACTGCTGGTAGCGGTCATGCGCCAGCCGCACCGGCTTGCCGGGAAAGCAGACCGCCGCGAGCGCAACATAGAGAATGAAAGGTGTGTGATCGCGGCCACCAAAACCGCCGCCGACATGGGCGAACTGCGCGTTGATGTGCGCCGGCTTGTAGGGCGCGCGGGCCTTGCCCAACAGATGCGCGATCGACTCCGCCGCCTCGTAGGGCGACTGGACGCCAAGCAGCAGTTCGAGGTTGCCGCCCTTGCCGTCGTACCAGGCGAGCCCGCATTCCGGCTCGAGGAACATCGGGTCGACCGATTGCGTCTCGAACTCGCGGTCGAGCACCAGCATGGAGGCGTCATCCGCTGCAAGCTCGGCACGGATCTGCTCGCCATATTTCGCCGCCTTGGCGTAATCCGCCGGCATTTCCTTGGCGAGCGGCGACCACACCGGCAGCGCCGCGCTCTGCACTTTCTTCGGCGAGACCCAGCCGGCCTGGAGCGGCGAATAGACGTCCGGCTTGTCAGGCGAGGGACCTGCCACGCGGGTGAAGCGGAAGGCCCCGTAATCCGGGACGACGACAGGCCCGGTCTCCTCGCCGAATTGAACGAAAGTGCCGTCGCGCAACGCGAGGCGCGCCTGGTCGAAGGCGTCGAACTTTTCGAAGATCAAAAGCGCGACCGGCTGGCCGAGATAGAGCGGCGTCTTGCCGATCGGACAGAACAGGTCGCCCGCATAGAATTCCGGCACCTGCGTCCCGATCCGGTCGAGATCGGCGGCCGTCACGACCACCGACGGCTTGAGCGCGCCGCCGAGGCGGCCCAGGTCCATGCCGGTATAGACATGCGTGGCGTCATTGGCGCGGACCAGGATCGCGTGCGAGGTGGCCTGCGGCCAGCCCGGCAGATCATTGGCGCGGAAGTCGGAGGCGTAAAGCTTTGCGCCGGTGACCTTGGCGACCCCGTCGACACGGCCGGCGCCCGTTGTCGCGGGATTGAACTTGCCGCGTCCAGGCAGCGTCTCCTGGGCTGCGAAGGGAGCTCCTGCCGCCGAGGCAAGATGCGACAGGCTGACCGAAATGCCTCCCGCCGATAACCACTTCACGAACTCGCGTCGCGAAGGCAGCATGATCTGATCCTTGTATGAGGTTCTAAAGCCGTTCCGATGCCGATGGCATCGATGCCCGGACGGTATGCGCCAACGCTAGCGTGAAGCTGTCATGATTCGTCATGCGACGATAGGAAGGGACAGAGCGTTTACATCGGATGAAGACGGCGGCTCCGGTGAATTTGCCTTTCGTGCTTGCTTTGCAGTCGAATCAAACCGAAGACTGATCGGCAACCGGGGGCGGAACTCAATGCAGCATGATCCAGACGATGTGTCTCCTGTCGCCACCGCGACGGGCACGACGAAACTGTCCCGGCGCCAATTGCTCGATTACGGTCTCAAGGCCGGCGCGCTGTCGCTGATCCCGGGCGCTGCGAACGCACAACACGCCGCACACGATCACGCAAGCATGTCTCACGCCGCAGACATGTCGCCGACCATGGGCATGGTGCCGGAAACGCCGGCTCCCGCCATGGACCAGCCGCTGGTCGAGCCCGAGGTGCGCAGATCCGCCAATGGCGTGCTCAGCACCACATTGCGCGTCGGCTACGCCTATCGCCAGATCGGCGGCGTCAAGCTCTATGTCAGGTCGTACGACGGCGGCAGTCCCGGTCCGACCTTGCGGATGAAGCCCGGTGAGACGCTGCGGATCAAGATGATCAACGACCTGCCGCCGAACCGCGATGGGTTGCCCGCGGACATCAGCCATCCGCACCAGTTCAACAACACAAACTTCCATTTCCACGGCGCGCATGCGAGCCCGAGCGGAATTGCGGACAATGTCATGCGCTCGATGGCGCCGGGTCACAGCTACAACATCGAGATCTCGCTGCCGGCTGACCACACCAGCGGCACTTATTGGTATCACCCGCATCACCACGGCAGCGCCGATATCCAGATGTCCAGCGGCATGGTGGGCGCCGTCGTCATCGAGGGCGATTTCGCCGGTGTGCCGGAGATCACGGCCGCGCGCGAGCGGCTGCTGGTGCTGACCCAGGTGGTCTACGACGCCAAGGGCATGGTCGAAAATTTCGAGACGCTGTTTCCGGAGACCGCGACGCGCTTTCTGGCGATCAACGGACAACGGCGGCCGGCGATCGAGATGCGTCCGGGCGAAGTGCAGCGCTGGCGCATCCTCAACGCCGCCTATCAGGACGACATGCTGCTCGACTTGGAAAAGCACGATCTGCATGCGATCGCCTATGACGGCATCCAGCTCGGCGCCATGCAGTCGCTCAAGCAGGTCCTGATCGCGCCCGGTCAGCGCGCGGACATTCTGGTGAAGGCAGGCGGCCCCGGCACCTACGCCTTCAACGCCGCGCCCTACGACCAGGGGCATCCTTCGCCGGTCGGGCCGCTGGCGCGGGTCGTCGTGGCTGGCGCGCCGATGGACATGAAGCTGCCGCGCGCCTTGCCGCCTGCGCCGCTCGCCACGATCAAGGATTCCGAGATCACCAACCGTCGCAAGGTGACTTTGTCGGCAACGGCGCCTGAGGCCGATGCGGCCGGCCATTGGCAGGAGTTCGAGTTCTTCGTCGACGGCAAGAAGTTCGATCCCGGCCGCATCGATCAGCGGGTCAAGTTGGGCGCGGTCGAGGAGTGGACCATCGTCAACACGCATGAGCATGACGACCACGTCTTTCACATCCATACCAATCCGTTCCAGGTGGTGTCGGTCAACGGCAAGCCGCTGGCCGTGCCGGAATGGCGGGATTCCGTGATCGTGGAGCGCAAGGGCGGCGAGGTCGTGTTCCGCTCGCGCTTCATCGATTTCACCGGTGTCTATATGCTCCACTGCCACATGATGAACCATGAGGAGATGGGCATGATGCAGACCGTGGAGGTCTACAAGCCCTAAGCCCAACCCCTAGATTTTGAGCATCCAAGGGGTTTCGCGTCATGTCGCAGTTCAACGCACCACACTTTCAGAGCCACGAAGCGGCCCGGGCCTATCTTGAGGCGATCCGCTGGGGCGCTGAGCGCGTTTGTCCCCATTGCGGTACGGTCGGGCGGTCTTACGAAAACAAGAAGAAGCCGGGCGTCTATCGTTGTGCGTCGAAGGAGTGCCGCAAGGACTTCACCGTCACGACCAAGAGCGTGATGGAAAGCAGCCATATCAAGCTGCACGTTTGGGTACAGGCGTTCTTCCTGATGGCGTCGAGCAAGAAGGGCGTCAGCTCCCATCAGATGCATCGCTCGCTTGGCGTCACCTACAAGACGGCTTGGTTTCTCACTCATCGCATTCGCGAGGCAATGCGCGCTGGCGGTCTCATGGCCCCTTTTCTGGGGAAGGGCGGCAAGCCGGTTGAAGAGACCTTCATTGGCCGCGTCAAGGGAATGCCGAAGGGAAAGGCCGCTTGGGCGCACAAAAACGTTGTGCTCACCCTGGTTGAGCGCGGTGGCGCAGCCCGCAGCTTCCATGTTGATGGCGTCCGTGCTGGCGATCTTCTCCCGATCATCCGCAACAACCTCAGCAAAGAGGCGAAGCTGATGACGGACGAAGCCAACTACAACAAGATCATCGCGGACATCGAGGGCATCGCTAGCCATCAGACCGTGAACCACTCTAAGGACGAGTACGTTCGCTATGAAGGTAGCGAGACGATCTCAACGAACACGGTCGAAGGCTACTACAGCATCTTCAAGCGCGGCATGAAGGGCATCTATCAGCATTGCTCGGAGAAGCACCTGCACCGCTACTTGGCTGAATTCGACTTCCGTTACAGCAACCGCATCGCGCTCGGTATCGACGATGGGGCACGTGCAGACCTTGCCGTCAAAGGTGCGGCTGGCAAGCGTCTGACGTATCGGCAATCTCACTAAGTGGGACTTCAGCAGGTGGATACGGCGGCTGCTGCGGCCGAAGGCTGCCCCGGCTGGAACGCGCGCACGCCCCAGACGTTGAAAACCATGAGACAATTAGATGTGTGACATAAGTCACACTCAACCCTTTGTGTTGTTGCCGGTGCGGCACACCGGGGCCATAATTGTCTCACACATGATCTGAACCTTATTGGACGAGCCCGAGACTAGAGCTAGCGTAAGGCTTCCTTAACTCGAATGCGCAGAATCAAGAATCATAAATGCGCTGGAAAGACGCGTCATGGCCGCTCTGATGGCATTTCTTCAGGCTACCGTTGCCGATTTCTCCGAGTGGGTACATCCGTCTAAAAAAACGGATGAAACGGAAGACCAAGATAATCTAATGATCGGCAAGTATCGGGCCGATTACTCTGAGCTTACGCCTGAGCAAATCCACCAAGACGATCCGGAGTTGACCGAGTTTTACGCTAACAGTCGCCCGGTTTCCCGCTAACCGCGAGTGTGTTAGTCCCATCCTATGGGATGGGCGCTTTACGATTCTAAATCCGCTCCAGATGTTTTTGATATCGTGTGGTGCAGGTGGCCTTATACGGCCGCGAAGCTCCAGCCGAGCGACGAAGCTCGCCCTGTTTTGGTAATCGATGTTCGGGATCAAATTTATGATCCGACAGAGCAGATTTACGCCGATATCACTGTCGCCTATGGCACCGGAGCCGAGAACATCACCGTGGCTGACTGGCGTAGCCACCTGCTGATTAACAAAGCAGAATTCCGGGCCGCCGGACTGCACAAACCCACGGTCTTCAAGCTGGATTTGAAAAATAGGAAACGCCTGCCGTGGGGCGAAAAATACTTCGTGCCGAACGAGTATGTTCGTGAACAGAAAATCATCTGCGGGAAACTGTCAGAAGCTCAAAGGTCGGCCGCTCTGTCCTGCTTTGTTGCTCAGAATCTAAGTTTTCCACTGCCCTGACATCAGCCCAGGCGCTCCCCTTTGCCCGGTTTCTTCTCACTCCGACGCTTCGGCTTCTCTTTCAATGGCTTTGGCGGCGTTTTCAATCCGGCCTTGAGAGCGTCCAAGAACCGCCGTTGGGCCTCTTCCTCACTGTATGCGTCGTCTTTTGGTCGCTTCTGCATCGATCAGTCCATGACAGTGAACAATTGACGATATTTCCTAGGATTCGTTGCGTATTTCCAAGCGTTTAGCTATATAACGTATGGCGCGCCGCCGGCTGGTACCCGACGACGCGCCACGCTTCATGCCTCAACTACGTTGTTGCATGTTCCACCTCCTTCGGGGCTTACCGTGACCGCCCCGTTTCGCGCCGCGTTAGCTACTCGGGTCCGCACCCTTTCGCTTCCCCACTGCACCAGTGCCACGGCCTGAATGCAGTCGGTCGTTCCAGACGGCGGGCTTCTGTCCGCCGCTTTGTCTTAGTGAAGCCTGGCCTCCGTCTCGCCTTCGAGGTCGAGGCCTTCAAATGATCCACCTTTGACGGCGAACTGTTCTCGGTCGGAAGCGCGACCGCTGTCCATGTTTTTAATGGATTTAGGGACGCCGGCAGCATCCGCGATCTTGCGCCACCAACGGCGAAACTCGTTCGCAGACCACGGCTTCTTATTCCATTCCGAAATGATAATCGCGCCGCGCTTGGGAATGACGCCCGTGAACTGCTTTTCCAACTCTGCTAGCACCATCGGTGCGCGCTTTAGATCCAATTCGAGAAACTTGCCGCCGAAGCTCGTCACGTGGCGCAGCACCAGAGCGTCATTCACATTATCCCACCGGATACCGTGCAGCCATTTCATGCCATCAACAATGATGTCGGACTGGCCGGCTTCCGTAACTGGAACGTATTCGCCGATTGTGTCCTTCTGGCCCAAGCCAAATGAAAACTGGATTGCCTGCGCGAGTGCAATCGAAGGCCGCACCATCTCGTGCGCCTTGGCGATGATGGCTTTGGTGTGAGCTTCGGTCAGCCGCTCGTCGCGGGTCGGCGGCATCGTGAAGCGCATCTTGTTCATGATGGTGCTGAGACGCTGACAACCAGGATCATCCAGAACTGTCGTGCCGAAGCCGAACAGTCCGCGCAGCTTAGTGACAAACGCATGCCCGGTGGCGACCTTTCCGTCGCCCACCCACACATCATAAAGCTTCCTGATGCCGTCGGCGTTGAGATCGACGAGGCGGAGATCGCCGTGCTCCAGCATGCGGTCAAGCATGTTGTCGGTGCCGAGGCGCACCTTGAAGCGCAGAGTGCGGTAGGGGGAACTATCGTGTGTGCGGTAGAGACGAATCAACTCGCCCAGCGTCTCTACGCTGGCTGTAACGGTCACGCCCTGCTGGTAACCATCTGGGACACGGTTGGAGAAGGCCCTAAACGCCGCCTTGGGCATTGCAACTGAGGAAGTTGTGGGGAGCTTCGGGATCGACGGAATGTCGGGGATTTCTGGCAACGCGTCATCCGCGCTAATGACCCGCAAGTTATACTTCGCGGCAAGCTTGTGCAGCACCTCCATATCGGCGGCCGTCTCAAGTTCTATCCTAGCCTGCGCTTCCGCCAAGAGGCGGGCCTGCGCGGCCTTCAGAACGGCACCGATAGAATCATCCTTGGACATGCCTCCATTATAGGCCTCGCCAAGTTCTCTACACAAGAGCGATGAAGGCGGAATCTAGGTTCCGCCCCCATATCCTGTGTTTGTGGTGTAAAGTATATAATTCGCGGGCCGGCGAAGGCGGAAGCCGGGCCCGGCCGGGCTTCCCCTGGCGGCCGGCATGGCCTATGACGCTGCAACGCAACAATCCCCCTAAAAAGCCCCCATGATCCGCCTCGACAACGTCAGCAAGCAAGCCGGCCACCAGATCCTGTTCATCGAAGCTTCCGCCGCCCTCAATAAGGGCGAGAAGATCGGCCTTGTCGGCCCGAACGGCGCCGGCAAGACCACGCTATTCCGGATGATCGCCGGCGAGGAACTGCCCGACGAGGGGCAGGTCTCGACCGATCGCGGCATCACCATCGGCTATTTCAACCAGGACGTCGGCGAGATGGCCGGTCGCAGCGCCGTGGCCGAGGTCATGGACGGGGCAGGACCGGTGAGTGCGGTGGCCGCCGAGTTGCGCGAGCTCGAGACGGCGATGGCCGATCCCGACAAAGCCGACCAGATGGACGAGATCATCGCGCGTTACGGCGAGGTGCAGCACGCGTTCGAGGAGCTCGACGGCTACGCGCTCGACGGCCGTGCGCGCGAGGCGCTGTCAGGCCTCGGCTTCAGCCAGGAGATGATGGACGGCGACGTCGGCAAGCTCTCCGGCGGCTGGAAGATGCGGGTGGCGCTCGCCCGCATTCTCTTGATGCGTCCCGATGTCATGCTGCTCGACGAGCCGAGCAACCATCTCGATCTCGAAAGCCTGATCTGGCTGGAAAAATTCCTGCACGATTACGAAGGCACGCTGTTGATGACCTCGCACGACCGCGAGTTCATCAACCGCGTGATTTCGAAAGTCGTCGAGATCGATAGCGGCTCGCTGACGACCTATGCCGGCGATTACGAGTTCTACGAGCAGCAGCGGGCGCTGAACGAGAAGCAGCAGCAGGCGCAGTTCGAGCGCCAGCAGGCGATGCTCGCCAAGGAGATCAAGTTCATCGAGCGCTTCAAGGCGCGCGCGTCTCATGCCGCTCAGGTGCAGAGCCGGGTGAAGAAGCTCGACAAGATCGAGCGGGTCGAGCCGCCGCGCCGCCGCCAGACCGTGGCGTTCGATTTTCTGCCCGCGCCGCGCTCGGGCGAGGACGTCGTGGCGTTGAAGAACGTCTACAAGGGCTATGGCAGCAAGCGCATCTATGACGGCCTCGATTTCATGATCCGCCGCCGCGAGCGCTGGTGCGTGATGGGCGTCAACGGCGCCGGCAAGTCGACGCTGCTCAAGTTGATCGCCGGCGCGAGCGAGCCCGATAAGGGCACCGTGGCGGTGGGCGGCAGCGTCAAGATGGGCTATTTTGCCCAGCACGCCATGGACCTGCTCGACGGCGAGCACACCGTGTTCCAGTCGCTGGAGGAACAGTTTCCGACCGCGGGGCAGGGATCATTGCGCGCGCTCGCCGGCTGTTTCGGCTTCTCCGGCGACGACGTCGAGAAGCGCTGCCGCGTGTTGTCAGGCGGCGAGAAGGCACGTCTGGTGATGGCCAAGATGCTGTTCGATCCGCCGAATTTTCTGGTGCTGGACGAGCCGACCAACCATCTCGATCTCGCCACCAAGGAAATGCTGATCACGGCGCTGTCGGATTTCGAGGGCACCATGCTGTTCGTCTCGCATGACCGGCATTTTCTCAGCGTTCTGTCGAACCGCGTGCTGGAGCTGACACCGGAGGGCATCCACCAGTTCGGCGGCGGCTACACCGAATACGTCGCGCGCACGGGGCAGGAAGCGCCGGGGCTGCGGAGCTAGCATTCCGCTACGCGCCTTGACGCGTTGCTGCCGCCCGCTACGCTCCTTCCAAAAAGGGGAGCGAAACAACCATGAAGCAACTCCGGATCGGCGACATCACCATCGATGCGGTGATCGAACGGGAAGGGCCGTGGCGGCGGCCGCAGGATTTTTTCCCGGCCTATGACGAGGGCGTGTTCAAGCGCCATCTGCCGACGATGGAGCCTGAGGTGTTCGACGCCGCGCGCGGCATGATGGTGATCACCTATCAGACCTTTGTGGTGCGCACGCCACGCTACACCATCCTGGTCGACACCTGCACCGGCGAGGACAAGGGGCATCCGCCGCCGTTCGATTTTCCCGGCAAGGAGCGCTGGCGCAACGAATTGTTCGCGCTTGGCATCGGCTTCGAGCAGATCGACTACGTCTTCTGCACGCATCTTCACATCGACCACACCGGCTGGAATACGAGCTTGCGCGACGGGCGCTGGGTGCCGACGTTTCCGAATGCGAAATACGTCTTCCACAAGGGTGAGTATGCGGCATGGGAGGCGGAGAATGCCAAGGGCAGCAATCCGCCCGGCACCGTGTTTCGCGACAATTGCCTGCCGATCGTCGAAGCCGGGCAGGCGCTGTTGGTCGATGATGATTACGCGTTAGACGACACCGTCACGCTGACGCCGACGCCGGGGCATTCGCCCTGTCATTGCTGCGTGAACATTTTCTCAAAGGACCAGCGGGCGGTGGTCGCCGGCGATCTCATGCATCACCAGATTCAGTGCCGCGAGCCGGACTGGTCGGCGAAGCCGGATTGGGATGCCAGGCAATCAGCGGTGTCACGGCGGAAGTTTTTCGCCTCCGTTGCCGATACCGACACGCTGATCCTGCCGGTGCATTTCCCGACGCCGACGGTGGGGCTGATCAAGCCGCTCGGTGGAGCGTTCGATTATCGCTTCAAGCGGGAGTAGGGCGACAGCGGATGATCTAATAAGTGTAGAACATCCGCTGGATCTCCTTGCTGTCGGTCGTCTTGGTCAGCGCCAGCATCAGCAAAATACGCGCCTTCTGAGGATTAAGCGTATCCGAGACGATGAAGTCGTGTTCGTCGTCCTTGGCTTCCCCATTGCGCGCGACGATGCCGTTCCCGACACGGCTGCTGCGAACGATCGCGACCCCCTTCTTGTGGGCGTCATCGAGAGCTGGCTCGACCGCGGGCCGGGCAAGGCTGCCATCACCGACGCCAGCATGCACGATCCCCTTCGCCCCGGCAGCGACAAAAGCGTCGATCGCGAGCCGGTTCATGTTGGCGTAGCCGTAGACAATGTCGACTTGCGGCAGGACATCGAGGTTAGAAACGTCAAATTCGGAGTCCGCCGTGTGCCGGCGCGTCGATTGACGATAGAAGTACGGCTTGTTGCCCTGCATGTAGCCGAGAAAGCCGAGTTCGGGTGTGCGGAAGGTGTCTGCCGTCGAGGTGTTGCTCTTGGTCACCTCGCGCGCCGCGTTGATCTGATCGTTGAGAGCAACGAGCACGCCCTTGCCGACCGCCTCGTCACTGCCTGCGAGGATCACCGCATTAAAGAGGTTGATCGGCCCATCCGCGCTGATCGCTGTCGATGGCCGCATCGCGCCCGCGATGACGACAGGTTTCCTGCTCTTGACAACCAGGTTCAAAAAATAGCTGGTTTCCTCGATCGTATCAGTCCCGTGCGTGATCACAATCCCATCGACGTCGTCCTGCGCGAGGAGCGAGTTGACGCGCTTTGCAAGCTTCAGCCAGTAGTCATTGTTCATGTTCTCGCTGGCGATCTGGAAAACCTGCTCGCCCTTGACGTTAGCCACGGTTTTCAGTTCGGAGACGGCGTTCAGGAGGGTCTCTATGCCCACCGTGGCTGCGGTGTAACCGACCACGGTGGTGCTGCTCGCCCCCGTGCCGGCGATCGTGCCGCCGGTTGCCAGAACCATGACGTTGGGCAGACCGGAGCCCCTTGCGTTCGCGACGTCAAAACTGATGAGCAGCGCGAACAGCAAGCTCATTGTCGCCATTATCTGACCACGCACTCGAAGTTGCCACATCTCGACCTCCATTTTCTAGAAAGCCATGTCGATGCGCCCCATTTCGCTCAGCACTGCATGATCCGTCAGCCCAGGCCTTCTGTCTAGGGTGGCGATGGTTTCGGATGATTTGGTTTGGGCGGTCGGCGCGCGGCAAAAGTTCTTCGCCTCTGTTATTCGGAAACACACACGCGAATGGCCGGGACAAGCCCGGCCATGACGCAGTTCGTTTGGCGATTGCACGCTAAAGCAACAGCAAATTCGCAGCGCGATTACGCGCCGACTTCGCACTTCTTCATGAAGCTGTTCTTGGCGGCGCCGGCGAGCGGCTTGCCATCGGCGCTCATCGCCTTGGGCGCGCAGGCGTCGGCCTTGCACTTCTTCATGAACGAGGTCTTGGCAGCGCCGGCCAAGGCCTTGCCGTCCTTGCCGACCGCTTTGCTCTCGCAGGTGTCTTCCGCGAAGGCCGAACCCGCTGCAAAGGTCGCAACGATCGCAGCCAGGAAAATCCGCTTCATCATGGTTGTCTCCCTAAACCAGAAATGGCACGCGGATTGGAACCGGGAATCGTGGCGCAATCAAGCAGGATCGGCGCCTGTGGCGCCATTTTGATCACCGGCGGGGGAGGATTGCGGCGTGTTGCGCTGCGCGCTGACCTGGCCGGGCAACCCTGCTAGCTTCGGCCGAGTTTAGCTGGAGGAGCATCGTGATGGACGCCGTGATTCCGAAAGTGCCGGAGGCCGCCGCTGATCAGCATTCGCATCTGGTCCGGCCTCAAGAGATGGAATGGCAGAAGACGCGCTTTCCGGGCTGCGAGGCCAAGACGCTGCTGTTCGATCGCAGCAGCGGTCTGATGACCGCCCTGATGCGCTTTGCGCCGGGATCGGTGCTGCCCGATCACGAGCATGTCGGCGTCGAGCAGAGTTACGTCATCGAGGGCGCTCTCGTCGACAAGGAGGGGCCGGCCAAGGGGATCGCCTGCAAGGCCGGCGAATTCATCTGGCGCGAGGCGGGCAGCCGGCATGCCGCCTGGTGCCCGGAGGGTGCCTTGATCCTGGCGATCTTCCAGGTGCCGAACAAGTTCTTCGAATCCGACGGCCGCGTCGTCGATGCCGCCGGGCAGGATTGGGACGAAACGTGGGGGCGCACCGACGCGCAACCGGCGCGGCGCGCCTAGCGGTCTCATACGCCCCGCGCGAGCAGCGCCTTGAAGTCCGCGCGTGCACGTTGCGCTTCGGCGCGCGCCACCTCGGAGGCGTCCCCGAGGCCGAAATAGCCGTGGATCAGGCCGGCGCCCTCATGATGCTTCACCCGCACACCGGCCGCCTCCAGCGCCCGTGCATAGGCCGCGCCCTCGTCGCGCAGGGGATCGTACCAGGCTGTGGTGACGATCGCGGGCGCGACGCCGGCGAGCGATGTGGCGCGTAGCGGTGAAACGCGCCAGTCGGTCGCGTGAGCCGGATCGGCGAGATAATGGCCGCAAAACCACTCCATGACGGCGCGCGAGAGGAAGTAGCCTTCGGCATTCTCGGCGCGCGAGGGAAAGGGCGCGTTCTCGCGCGCGTCCGCATAGCTGCCAACCACGTCGGTCACGGGATAGACCAGGAGTTGCGCGGCGAGCTTGATGCCGGCGTCGCGGCAGGCGATCGCGGTGGTGGCGGCGAGATTGCCTCCGGCGCTGTCGCCGGCAACGCCGAGGCGTTTTGCATCGCCGCCAAATTCCGCGACGCGGTTGAAGATGTCGCTGACCGCGGCGAAGGCGTCCTCGAAGGCGCCGGGAAAGCGCGTCTCCGGCGGACGCCGGTAGTCGACGGAGATAACGACGGCGCCGGTCTCGATCGCAAGGTTGCGCGCCTGCCGGTCATGGGTCTCGAGGTCGCCCGCGACCCAGCCGCCACCATGGAAGAACACCACGGTCGGCACGGGATTGGTGCCGACCCGGTAGACCCGTGCATCGAGCGGGCCGGCGCCGCCTTTCACCTTGATATCCGCGACGATGTCGACCGGCGGCGGCGCTATGGCCGCGCGCGAGGCAGCCAGTGCGCGCAAGGAATCGCGGGCGCTCTGTGGCGTCATCGTCGTGTGATCGCGCATCGGCAGCAGCGGAATGATCTGGGCGATGACGGGATCGAGCGGTGCGGCCATGGGATCCTCACGGGGTTCTTGGTCTTCCTTGCGGGTTAGCATAGATATTGCGCGCCGCATCGGCAACCGCTCGCATGTTGCGATGCCAGGGGATGAACGGGCAGGGAGGTCTTGAGGTGGAATTCGAAACGCTGGTCCAGTCGCGCCGCAGCGTGCGTGGCTTCAGGAACGAGCCGGTGCCGCGCGCGGTGATCGAAGCGATCATCGACAGCGCCAAGCGTGCGCCGTCGTCGATGAACACACAGCCCTGGCACGTCCACGTGCTCACAGGCAGCCCGCTGGAACAGCTGCGCCAGCGCAACATGAAAGAAATGGTCGGCGGCGCCAAGGTCAAGCGCGACATCGTCAGCCACGGCGAGTACCAGGGCGTTCACCGGACACGGCAGGTCGACATCGCCAAGCAATTGTTCGGCGCGATGGGGATCGCGCGCGACGACAAGCCGATGCGGCAGGACTGGGTGCTGCGCGGCTTCCGCCAGTTCGACGCGCCGGTCTCGCTGGTGCTGACGTATGACCGCGTGCTGGATCCCGGCGCAGTCTGCCATTTCGATCTGGGCGCGCTCTGCTACGGCATCGTGCTCGCGGCCTGGGACCGCGGTCTCGGTTCGGTGATCAACGGGCAGGGCATCATGCGCTCCGACATCGTGCGCGAGGTCGCAAACATTCCGGAGGACGAGGTGATCATGACCTGCGTCGCGATGGGCTATCCCGACGACAACTTTGCCGCGAACGCGGTGCGCTCGGACCGCGAGGGCAACGACGATTTCGTTCGCTATGTCGGATTCGCCGAGTAGTGCACGTCGAGTAGTGCACGCAGAGGAGATTATTCTCTCGACGATTTTTTTGGGCGTAGAGCCAAGCGGCCTCTTGCAATCTCGATCATGCAGGAGGAACAATATGCGGACTGAGAGGTTTGTTGCTGGCGCGAGGGAATTGACATGCGGCGGCTGGCTAGCCTGGTTCGGCGGTTCTTCGGCCCGCGGGTGCGGCGCCCGATCGATGATGATCCAACTCTTCCTTTCACACCCGACGAACTCGGCCGGCTGATCCGCAGCGGGCGGCACGAGGACATGAAGCTGCTGGCCGAAGGGCTGGCCTGCCGGTCCATCCCGCGCCGCGCCAGACATCGCGCCGCGCACTAGGTCCGCGTTGGCGACGGATTGACGCGGTTACCGCGTGAGCGCGACGTGCTTGAACGAGGTGACCAGAGCTTTCTCCAGCTTTCCATTCATTCCGCAGAGAATGTTGTAGGCCTCTGGCCTCGGCATCGTCGGCTTGTAGTGCCGGTGCTCGATCAGGGCCGCGAAGATGTCCGAGATCGTCAGGATGCGCACGACATCGCCGATGTTCTCGGCGCAGAGCGCATCCGGGTAGCCGCTGCCGTCGAGAAATTCGTGATGATGCCGCACGGCATTGAGGATCTCCGGCGAGATATTGTCTTGGTCTTTCAGAAAATCATAGCCGGCTACCGGGTGAGTCTCGATCATGGCACGTTCCCCCGGATCGAGACGGCCGGGCTTGTCGAGGATGGCAAGCGGGATCCGGGCCTTGCCGATGTCGTGGAACATGGCCGCCGTGTACAGGCGCTCCAGATCGCGCCTGCCGACGCCGAGGCTCAGGCCGAAGTCGATGGTGACGCCGGTGACGAGCAGGCAATGCTGATAGGTCCCCTCGTGATGGCGCCGCACCGTCGTGAGCCATTCCGACAGGCCATGCCGGGTGATGCGATCGGCGATCTGGCGGCCGGCTTCCTTCGTGGCGTCGACGTCGAGGGGCTCGCCGCGCGTGACGGCCGTGAACATCGAGGCGATGGCGGTCGCCGCGGTTTCGACTGCATTGTCCGGTTGCGGCGCGTGACCTGAGGAAGCAGACGCCTCTTCGGCGGGATCAGCCAGCGCTGCCAATAACTTGATCTTGTCGATCGTCCCGGGAAGGACGAGCGTGGCCCCGAGCGCGTAGGCCTGCGAGATACTCATGTGAGAGGAGTGCTCGACCAGGAAGATGCGCTTCGTCGCCTTCGCGAGCTTTGCGGCTCGTTTCTTGATGGCCGCAACGGTGTGAACGTCACGCAATTCCGCACGGATGACGATCGCGAACGGCATCTGGGACAGCTTGGCTTCCGCGTCGAGCCGTTCGCCTGCGACGGCAAACTGTTGCTCGAGAATCGAACAAACGCTCGACAATTTGTCGGAGGAATCAGCCAGCACATGCACGAACGCGCGTGCCGCTTCCTTCTCTCGGATGCCGCCGTCGCTTTTGACGGGGCGGGATATGGTTCGCGCGTTCTGCACGGTTGACCTGAATTATGCTGGAACTGGATGAGGCTGATGCATCCTTGGGCCTATTTCCTCTGAGCGGCAGTCTGCGCGGCGGCTGCCGGTTTCTTCTTGCTATCTGCGGTGATGAAGTGAACGCCGGCCGTGGTGCCGTCGATCCACACCAGTTCGCACCGCCGGAAGGCGAGACCGGTCGAGGACAGCAGCAGGAAGAACTCCTTGGCCTGGAGCACGTCGAGCGTGCCTTCAACCTCGATCTTCGCGCCGCTCTGAGACACGTCGAGCAGGACGCAGCTGCGTTGCCAGGTGCCGTCCGAGCCCATCAGATTGACGCCCTGCTTGTGATCCATCCGTACGCGAAGCGCCTTGCGACCATCGAACTTCATCGGTTAACCCCCATTTTCGCGCCGCGATTTCCCCGATCGCTTGTACCGGCGCTTGCTGCGATTTCTCCCCAGCGCACGTTCCATTGGCTGGTCGACAGAAGAAGTGTCTCGAAGATGTGTTGCGCACGTTCGCGCTCGGCAAAGGACAGCCGTGTGCCGCTGCGATTGGTGAGGATCGCAAGTGTGGTTGCCCAGTTCAGCCGTGACGCCCGACAGGCCATGACCAGCCCCTCGCAGTCGTCATCGGTCATCACTTGCTCGACAATCTCGATCGGAGCCGTCGACAGCACCGACAGCGCCGTGAACAGGTTGGCGGTCTCGCCGCGGATCGCGAAGCGGTTCACCGTGGAATCGTTGAGCTTGCCGACGCGGTTAAGGGCGACGATCTCCGGCCGTGCGCCCGCATAGTCGGCCGGACAGACGGGCTTGAGCGGAGCCGGTGCTGGAACCTGCGCGGGCGAAACTGCCGATGCGTCGAGCTTGGCTGGCTTCGTCGGGCCGGGTGAGGCCGAGAGCAGCCTTCGCACGACCAGGTCGGGCGTGCCGGGCCGCAGCGCCAGCGCCTTCATGATCTCGCCGTCCTGCTCGGCCTTCGCGACCAGCGCGTCATAAGCCGCGTCGGAAAATTCGACCCCCGGGTTCTTGATCAGGGCAAGGCAGATCGAGCTGCCGCGCCTGATCAGCGCCTCGGTCACGGCCGGCTCGATCGCGTTGCGGGCGGCGATCGCGCGTAGATGCCGCTCGCCACTGGAGGCTGCGACCACCACAAGGTCGGCTGCGGCGAGTGCCTGAGATCTGAGCAGGACGGGACACGCCACGTTCGCATCGGCGTGCGAGGCGAGCCGCCGCAACGTCTCCGGCGGAGCCGCCTTGAGTTCGGCAAGCGCGGCACTGAGCTGAATCAGAGCAATGGCATCGACCCGTTCCGTCAAACGCAGCAGAACGCTGTCGACCACACCGCAGAGCAATTCCTGAGATCGGTCGCCGCTGCCAGTGAGCAACTGCACAATACCGGAAAGGATCCGTGCGCAGCGGTCCAGCGGACACGTTGCGACCGCATCTTCCAGTTCAACCAGAACATCAGCAGGCGAATTTGCCATCATGGCAGGGGCCTGTATTCAAAATGAACTTCGACTAACCAATGACCTCCATTGTGCCCCACAGGCGTTAATTTGAAATTTAGACCTTGAGCGCCCGGGTATTGGTGCACCGCCGATACTGCAGGAAACGATATCGAAATTCGGCGAGGCTTGATCCGGCGACTTGTCCTTTCAACGGGACCCTCCAATTGATCGAGATGGATTAAGATGATTCTTTCGGTCCCACGGGACGCCGAAAGGGGGAAGCTCGAACCGGCATCGTCGCCGGGCGCGCGTCTGTTGCGACGCGACGTTTCGTATTGCCATGAACAGTGTTGATGACGCGCCCAGCTTGGCGCCAAAGATATTTCGTTTTTCCGACGTCGATGAATTTCGGAATGCCATACGCGGCCTGAATTTCGAGTTCACGCCCTTCGTACGGAGGATTTCGGCCGAGCAGACGATTCTGTCGCTGCCCGGCTGCGACGTGAATTTGACGCGCGCGTTTCCCCGCATCGTTGACGCACAGCTGGTCGAGAACTGCACCGCGATCGGGTTCACGATGGACGACCTCAACGTGCCCATCCGCTTCAATGGCTCGCAGCGCGCCCGGCCGGTTATCGTCATCGGCAGCGGCGGCGCCGCTTACACCACCATCGAGGAGGTGCAGCGGCAAATTGCCTCGGTGGTGTTCAGGCCGGAGGTGATGGATCGCGGCTGGCCCCACGCAGCCTCGAGCTTCAAGATTTTTGAAACGCCAGTCGTGGGCCTGAACCGGCTGCGCAGCGTGGTTCGGGAGGTGCTGGCTGCCGCGTCGGAACCCGTCGGTGCAGCGGAGGTGCCGCTGAAGGGCGCAGCCATGAAGGAATCGCTGCTTGGAGCCGTCGATGACGCGTTCGACAGCGTTGTCCCCGCACGATGGACCCTGCGTCCCAACGACGAGCGGAATTTCAAGATCTTCCGGAACATTCGCGCGCTTCTGTCCGACGACCTCTCGCAGCCGATCTACAGCGAGGAGATCGCGCGCAAGCTTAACCTGCCGGTGCGCACCATGCACGACGTCGTCCGCCGTTATCGCGGCATGAGCCTGCATCGCTATTTGCGCCTGCGCCGGCTGTGGCTGGTGCGCCAGCGGCTGCTCGTTGGCGCCGACAGCGTCAAGGCCGTGGCCCTGGCGTTCGGCTTCTGGCATCTCAGCGACTTCTCCAGAAGCTATCGCGATCAGTTCGGCGAGACGCCATCGCTAACGCTGGAGCGCGGCCGAGGCCGATAGCGGGATCAATGGATTGGAGCTGTGCCTTCGTGCTAGACTGCGGCCATGAGTAATCGCATCCTCGTCCTGTACGGTTCCTACCGTTCCGACCGCATGGGCATCCGCCTTGCGAATTTCGTCATCGATCGCCTGCGCGGCCGCGGCGACGACGTCGTGTTGATCGACGCCAAGGCGATCGGCCTGCCGATGCTCGATCGCATGTACAAGGAGTATGCCAAGGGCGCAGCACCCGAGGCGCTGGAGAAGCTGGCCGGAGAGATCCGCGGCGCAGACGGTTTTGTCTTCGTCACCGGCGAATACAATTGGGGAATTCAGCCGGGGTTGAAGAACCTCACAGACCATTTCCTCGAAGAGTGGTTCTGGCGTCCGGCCGCGATCGTCAGCTATTCCGCTGGCCGGCTGTCGGGTGCGCGCGCCTCGACCGCATGGCACGGCACGCTCTCGGAAATGGGCATGGTGGTGGTATCGAGCACCATCGGCGTCGGCCCGATCGCGCAGACGCTGTCGGAGGCGGGCGAACCGATCGGCGAGGGCGGCAAGGCGCTGGAACGCTCGTTCCCGCGCTTCGCCGACGATCTCGCATGGTGGATCGAGGCCGCGAAGGCGCAGCGGGCGCGCAAGGCGCCGCCGTATTGAACGGCCTTACGCGGCCCTGACCTCGCCGAGGAAGCGGTCGAACTGTCCGGCGAGATCGCGTGACTGCGTCGACAGCTGCTCGGCCGCGCCCAGCACCTCCCTCGCGGCCGTGCCGGTGTCGTCGGCGGCGCGCTGCACGCCTGATATGTTGGTGTTGACCTCCTGGGTGCCGCGCGCGGCCTCCTGGACGCTGCGTGAAATCTCCTTGGTCGCCGAGCCCTGTTGCTCGATCGCGGCCGCAATCGCGGTGCCGATCTGGTCGATCTCGCCGATCACGTCGGCGACGTTGCGGATCGCGGTCACGGTCTCGTCGCTCGCGGCCTGGATCGCCGAAATCTGCTCGGAGATTTCGGTGGTGGCCTTGGCGGTCTGGCCCGCCAGCGACTTCACCTCGGACGCAACCACCGCAAAGCCGCGGCCGGCGTCGCCGGCGCGTGCGGCCTCGATGGTGGCGTTCAGCGCCAGCAGATTGGTCTGCTCGGCGATGCTCTGGATCAGCGTGACGACGTCGCCGATCTTCTGCGCGCCCTCGGCCAGCGAGCGCGCGGTGTCGCCGGTGCGGCGGGCGTTGTCGACGGCGCGGGCCGCGATCTCGGTGCTTTGTGCGACCTGACGGCCGATCTCCGCGATCGAGGAGGTCAGCTCTTCGGTGGCGCTGGCGACGGTCTGCACGTTGGTCGACGTCTGCTCGGAGGCGGCGGCGACGACCGCGGCCTGGCTGTTGGTCTGGGCCGCCGTCGTGGTCATCGACTGCGCCGTGCTCTCCATGGTGGATGAAGCGCGGGACAGGCCGCCGACAAGCTCGGTGACCTTGGTTTCGAACGCACGAGTGAGCCCGTCGAGCGCCTGTGCGCGGCGCATCTTGCCGTCGTTCTCGGTCTGCTTCTCCGCCGCGAGCCGGTCGGCCCGGATCATGTTGTCCTTGAACACTTGAACGGCGGCGGCCATCGCGCCGATTTCGTCGGAGCGCTCCGCGCCGGGGATATCTTCCGCAACATCGCCGTCGGCAAGCCGCGCCATCCGTGTCGTCAGGTTGACGATCGGGGCGCAGACGCGGCGGCGGACCATGACGATAAGGCCGGCGCTGGCGATCAGCACGGCGAGAAGGCCGATGAGAGCGACCGTGAAGCTGGTGCGCGCGGCTGAAGACGCGCCGGCGAGGATCTGCTCCGCGTTGTCGTAAAAGGCATCGCGAACGCCGATGATGGAGCCGAGCCCCTTTTGTGACGCCGCGTAATACGTCTCGACGTCGTGCTCGTATTTGCCGCTGACGGCGCCGTCCTTGACGAGCTTGAGCTCGCGGCCGAACTCCTCGACGTAGCGCGAATTCATGGTTTCGAGCGCGCCGCCGACATTGGCCGGGGTCGCGGGATTGCCACGCAATTCCATCAGCGACATCACGATCTGGTCGCTGCGGCCCTGCATGCGGGCAACGTCGGCCTTCTCGGCATCGGTGGCGACCTTCTTGCCGCCGACGAGGTTCTTGTGAACGCTGGCATTGAGACCGCCGATGTCGCGCAGCGTCATGGCGATGTTGGCGTTGTTGGACTGGCGGTAGGCATCGCCATTGAGGATCGCCATGCGGCGGACCTGCTCGTTGAGCAGTGCGGTCACGCTGCCGTTGAGCACGGCGTTGTCGGCGACGACCTTCTTGGCGGCGTCCTTGCGCGCCTCCGCCGGCCCGGCGATCGCCTTGTCGATGGCCTCGCGCAGGGCGGTGAACTTCGCGTTGATGCCGTCGATATTGCCGCCGAGGGCGGTGCCGTCGTCGAACGGGCCGGGCAGCTCCTTGCGCAGCGCGTTCATCCTGTCGCGGGCGCCGTCGGTCTGCTTGCGCAGCTTGCCTTGCTCAGCGAGTTGCGCCGGGTCGACCGTGGCAGGGCCGTAGAGGATGTTGGTGGAGAAGCCGCGTTCGGGATTGAGATAGCGCGGGATGTCGCTGACGGCGCGGACGATCGCGAGCCGGCCCTGGGCTTCGGTGATCCGCTCGATTGTCTGGTACTTCGTCACGGCGACGTAGACGGCGAGGCCGCCGCCCACGGTCGAGAGCGAGACGATGGCGGTGGTCAGGAGCGTACCGATTTTCATGATTCTGTCCGGCAATTGGCGCGGGGGAATTATTTTGCACGAACAATAGGCAGGTGATGTTAATCCCGGGTTTACGCTCGTGGCCGCGGTCACCTGGCCTTTCGGTCAAGGGCGGCGAGGATCTCCAGCGTGGCGCCGTCGCGTTCGCCCGAAAAATATCGGGCGAGCGCCTGATCGAAAACAGGTTCGTCGGACACCGCGCCGAACAGCGTCATCGACGAGCGGAATTTGGCGTCGTCGGGCGCACCGAAGATGGCGTCGATGGTCCGCCCCTCGACGGCGAGCACGAGCCTCGTGCATTCGATCAGACGCGGACCGAGGACGGGGTGGGCGAGGTAGGCCTTGGCCTCGGCGCGGGAGGCGATGGCGTAGCGCTGCGACATGGCGCTGAAGCCGAGGCCGGCGACCTGCGGGAAGACGAACCATATCCAGTGGCTCTGCTTTCGGCCCCGGGTCAGCTCCTCCTGGACGTCGCGAAAAACCGGGTCCTGGGCCCGGACGAAGCGCGTTAGATCGAAAGGATCGGTCATTGGATACCCTGGGGGAGCCTTGGCGGCCGCGATTATGCCTAACTTTTGGCTCCCAATGTGGTAGCTGGTATAGAATCTCCGGGTGGGGGTGGGTCCCCCCGGGGGTCGATTTTGGGGATCTGATGGTTTCCGACCGCGCACAAGCCGAGGGGCTATTGTCGCGCCGCCGTATTGGGCGAGCCGAGACGATACTGCTGTCTTTGGCCGCCGTCGCGCTGGCGCTGGGCGCTGCCGCCTGGGTCGCGGATATCGGCGATTCGGCCTCGCTGGCCACCGCCGCACTGCCGCCGGCCAATGCCCCTTCGTTCGATGATCGTTTCGCTTCCACATCTGGCAGTCCGCCCACCCGCGAACTCGGCCTGCGGACGCTGGAGCTCTCCGCCTTGAATGCGGTCCAGCTCAAATTGCGCGACGCAAAGGCGATGCTCGCCCAGAAACTTCAGGGCGACGATTGGCGCGCGACCCTGACCGATGACGACAGGCACGTGGTCGACGAGACAAGGCCTTCGCAGCGGGCCGATGGTGGCGTCCCGATGCCGCGCTCGCGCCCGGCCCAGGCGGCCTTCTCCGCCCAGATCGCCTCCAGTCAGGCCTTTGCGGATGCCAATCCCAGGATCGACAACCGCAACTTCTTCGAAAAATTCACCGACAAGATCAAGCTGGCCTCGCTGACGCCGGACAGCGGCCTGTTCGGCAAGGCGCCGGATCTCGCCGCCCTCGGCTACGATTCGCGGACCGCGGTCTATGACATCTCGGCCAAAGCGCTCTACCTGCCGAGCGGCATCGCGCTGGAAGCGCATTCGGGCATGGGCGCGCTGATGGACGACCCTCAGCATGTCGACCAGCGCATGGTCGGCGCGACCCCGCCCGCGACCTATGACCTGAAGCCGCGCGAGAAGCTGTTCCACGGCGTCCGCGCGCTGCGCTTGACCCCCGCGGAGGGCACCAGCGCGCTCGGCCGCGTCGGTCTTCTCACCCACAATTTCATGCTCGGGCCGCGGGGCGACTCCAACGGCTGCGTTTCGATCAAGGACTATGATCGATTCATGAAGGCCTACGACAACGGCGAGTTCAACCGCCTGATCGTGGTGCCGCGCCTGAGCGGATCGGCGACCGCCTCGCAGCGCGCGAGCACCGACTCCTGATTGGCCTGCACGGCGGGGCTGCCGTTTTCCCTTCATTAAGCCGTCATCGTCCAGAAGCAGCCCATGAGTGATCCCCAAAATTCCGAGACCCCGCTGCGCACGACGTTCAAGATCAAGCTGAACGGCGACACGCTGGCGATTGCGACCGTCGGCCAGGCCTATCAATTCCTCACCAACTTCAAATCGGTCGAGTGGATGGAATTTCGTTCGCTGCATGAAGACGCGGTCGCCGCGCTCGAAGGCGCCGCCGACAACGCCATGCTCGTAGTGCAGGCGACCAACGCCGTGCGCGCGCTGTTCGTGAGCGCGAAGCTGCTCTGAGAGCAACACTACGTAGCCTGGATTGCGTTACGCTCCATCCGGGCTACCGCTCACAACTTGAACTCCGCTATAGGAACAGGCAAGGGCCCGCGAAGGTCGTTGCTCCAGGCCGATACATTCAAACATACTTCAGGGAGAGACCCATCATGAAACGCCGTACATTCCTCAAGGGCGGCGCCGTCGCCGGTGCGACGACGCTGGTTGCCGCACCTGCAATTGCGCAAAGCGCGCCCGAGATCAAATGGCGCCTGACCTCGAGCTTCCCGAAGTCGCTCGACACCATCTACGGCACGGCGCAGACCTTTGCGAAATACGTCGCCGAAGCCACCGACAACAAATTCCAGATCCAGACTTTTGCGGCCGGCGAGCTCGTCCCCGGCCTGCAGGCGCTCGATGCCGTCAGCGTCGCGTCCGTGGAGATGGCGCAGACCCCGCTCTATTTCTACATCGGCAAGGAGCCGGCGCTGGCTTATGCGACTGGCGCGCCCTTCGGCATGAACCATCGCCACCAGGAATCCTGGTGGGCGTTCGGCGGCGGCGCCGAGCTCACCAACGAGGCGCTGAAGCCGTTCAAGGCCCACGCCATCCTCTGCGGCAATTCCGGCACGCAGATGGGCGGCTGGTTCCGCAAGGAGATCAAGACCGTCGACGATCTCAAGGGTCTCAAATTCCGTATCGCCGGCATGGGCGGCCACGTGCTGGCGCGGCTCGGCGTGGTCCCGCAGCAGATCGCGGGCGGCGACATCTATCCGGCGCTGGAGAAGGGCACGATCGACGCGGTCGAATTCGTCGGTCCCTATGACGACGAAAAGCTCGGTTTCCAGAAGGTCGCGAAATATTACTACTTCCCCGGCTGGTGGGAAGGTGGCGCCATGCTGCACATGATCGTCAACGACGAGAAGTGGGCTTCGCTGCCGAAGCAGTATCAGGCGATCGTCAACCAGGCGGCGTCAGCTGCGGGCGCCTGGATGCTCGAGAAATACGACAGCGTGAATCCGGCGGCGCTGAAGCGGCTGATCGCCAATGGCGCGGAGCTGAAGGCGTTTCCGCAGCCGGTGATGGAGGCCTGCTACACCGCGACCCAGGAGCATCTGAACGAGCTCGCCGCCAAGAGCGACCTGTTCAAGCGCACCAAGGAGAGCCACGACGCGTATATGAAGGAGCTGCTGTTCTACACGCAGATCGCGGAAAACTATTACGACAATTATCTGCTCGGCAAGATGCGCAACAAGACCTGATCGCAGGAGGGGCACGGTGCTCACGCCGCGCCGAGGCCCAGCTTCTCATAGACCCGCCTTGCATAGGCGCCGAACGCGTCGGTCGTCTTGAGCGGAAGGTCGCGCGGGAAGGGCAGGTCGATCGGGAAATAATCGGCCATCTTCGCCGGGCCAGCGGTCAGCACGGCGCAGTGCGAGGACAGGAACACCGCTTCCTGGATCGAGTGCGTGACGAAGACGATGGTCTTGCCGCTCTCGCGCCAGATCCGCAGCATCTCCAGATTCATCTGCTCGCGCGTCAACGCGTCCAGCGCGCCGAACGGCTCGTCCATCAGGATCAGTTTTGGGTCGTGAATGAAGGCGCGCGCGATTGCGGTGCGCTGCTGCATGCCGCCGGATAGCTCTCGCGGATATTTCTCCTCGTAGCCCGCGAGCCCGACCAGATTGAGCAGATCGCGCGCCCGCCCGCGCGCGGCCTTGATCGGCAGGCCCACGATTTCCGCCGGCAGCAGCACGTTGTCCAGGATCGTCCGCCATTTCAGCAGCAGTGCCTGCTGAAACACCATGCCGACGTCGCGGGTCGGATCGAACCGGCTTTTGGCATTGCCGATCTTTACCGTGCCGCCGTCGGCGCCGTGTAGCCCGGCCAGAATCTTCATCACCGTGGTCTTGCCGCAGCCGGACGGGCCGACCAGCGAGACGAGCTCACCTTCCTGCACGTCCATGGTGACGTCGGAGACCGCCAGGAATTCGGCGCCGCGGCTGCGGTAAATCTTCCGGACACCGCGCAGGCTGATGAAGGGCTCTTCGGTCATGCCAGCCATTTGTCTAAGTTGGCGCCCACGAACGCGTCGTCGCTGAGGTCGGCGTGCTCGCGGTACACGCGATCGATCTCGTCTTTCTGGCCGGGGCTGAGACCCTCGTTCGGATCGAGGCACCACAAGCCCTGCATCAGGCCCTGTCGCCGCAACACCTCGTGGCAGCCGGCGATGCAGCCGTGAAAATTATTGGCGACGTCGAAGAAGGCGCTGTTGCAATCGGTGACGCGGGCATCGAGCGCGAGCAAATCGGCCGGGACGCTGTCCTTGTGCCGTGCCGCCTTGCAGCGCTCGAATTGCTTGATCGCGCTCGCCGTCCACACCGACCAATGGCCGAGCAGGCCGCCCTTGAAGTAGGTCCGCGTGGTGACGCCGTTGTCGCGCAGGTCGAACGGCAGCATCAAATCGAGCAGGATGTGATCGTCATTGCCGGTGTAGATCGCGACGCGGTCGAGCGAGCCGGCCGCGGCGACGCCGCGCAGCACGTCGAGTGTCCGATAGCGGTTGAACGGCGCGATCTTGATCGCGATGACATTGTCGATCGAGGCAAAGCGCTGCCAGAACCGGCTTGAGAGGATTACGCCGCCGACCGCCGGCTGGAGATAGAAGCCCACCAGCGGAATTTCGGCCGCGACCGCCGTGCAATGCGCGATGATCTCGTCCTCGGAGGCGCTCTTCATCGCGGCGAGACTGAGGAGCCCTGCGTGATAGCCGATGTCGCGCGCGGTGCGGGCTTCTGTGACGGCCTGCCGGGTCGGGCCGGCGAGGCCCGCGACCATCGCCAGCGGACGTTTGGTCCAGTTCGCCGCAGTCTCGGCAGCGAGCTCGAGCACGGGACGGTAGAGGCCGACATCGCGGATCGCGAACTGCGTGGTGTGCACGCCGACCGCAAGGCCGCCGGAGCCGGCGTCGATGTAATAGCGCGTCAGCGCGCGCTGATGCTTTTGGTCGAGCTGGCGTTCGGCGGTGAGCGCGAGCGGATGCGCCGGCAGCACGGTGCCGTCGGCGATCAGCCTGCGGATCTCGCTGTTGATCTGGCTGTGGTGCATGATGTCCTATCCGAATTCAGGGCCGGCGACGGCGAATGGCATGTCTTCCCCCGCGGCAGTGGCGGGGCCGAACCGCATGCGCTGGAACGGCCGCTCGATGGTCCAGCCCGATGCGGTCAATCCTTCAGGGAATGCGGCTTGTGCCGCGACGGCGTCGAGCAGCAGCGGTCCGCTCTCCGATTGCGCGATCGCATCGACCAGGGTCAGCGCGGCTGCGGCGTCGTCGGCAAACAGGGGGCCGATATGGCGCGCGGTGCGTCCGTCGCGAACCAGCGCGATGGCGCCGTTCGCAGAGACGATACGTGAGCCGGGGCGCCGCGCAAAGGCAGAGAGCAGGGCGGTGCGATCAAAACCGGTGGCCCGCAGGTCCCGGGCACGAAGCGCGTCCAGCGTCGCGGATGAAGGTGCCTGCGCGGTCGCGTGACCTGATTTCACCAGCTTCAGGCGGCGCAATTGCAGCGTCGGCGTGAACCCGAGCGGTCCATAGACGGCGACGCCGTCGGGCGTCGCATCGAGCCAGCTCGTCAGGCCATTTTCGCGCGCCGTCTTCAGGCAGGCATCGACCAGGCGCGTTGCGAGGCGACGGCGGCGGTGCGTTGCCGACACCAGCACCATACTGATCCAGGCGTTGTTGCCGGGGTAGGGGAGTAAAGCCGCCGTAGCGACCAGTCGCGCGCCGTCGCGGATGCCGAATACGACGCCTTCGCGCAGGAAGACGCGCCAGTCCTCCTCGGTCTGGTTCCAGTGTGCTTCCGTCGAGAGGAGCAGGCCCGCGGCGGCGTCTTTGACGCCGAGTTTGATGACGGGCAGGCCGTCAGTAGCGTCCATCGCGCACCTCGTATTTGGTGGGCTTGCCGAGGCTCGGCATGGCGCGGGACACCCAGTCCGCCGTCCAGGTGATCAACTGCTCGGTGTCGACGACGGGCAGGCCGAACAGCTCGACCGCCTTGGACGTGTCGGTCAGCCACGCCGTCGGCTCTTCCTTGCCTGTCAGCACCGGGGCACGGCCGAACCTTGCGCCGAATTTTTGCGCGAGATCGCGCACCGCCAAAATCTCGTGGCCGCTGACATTGATCGGCGAGGTCGGCGCCGTGCAATGCGAGAGGCAACGCAGCGCCTGCGACGAGGCATCGCCCTGCCAGATGAAATTGACATGACTGATGCTGACGTCGATTGGCGTGCCCGTGAGCACTTTCACGGCGATGTCGTGCAGTACGCCATAGCGCATGTCGATCGCATAATTGAGGCGGAACAGCTGTCCGGGCGTTCCGAATTTGCGCGAAAAATATTCGAACATGCGTTCGCGGCCGACGCAGGACTGGGCGTATTCGCCGGGCGGGTTCGGTGGCATGTCCTCGGTCGCGCCTTTGCCGTCCACGGGAACGAAGGGATAGATGCAGCCGGTCGAGAACGCCACGATCCGCGACGACGGGAAGGCCTGGGCGACCAGCGCCGGCACGTGCGCATTCATCGCCCAGGTCAGCGACAGATCACCCTCCGCGCCGAATTTGCGGCCGGCCATGAAGACGATGTTGGGCGCCTTCGGCAGCGCCTGAATTGCGGTCTCGTCCATCAAATCGCAATTGATCGTCTCGACGCCGCGCGCGTGCAGCCAGTCCTTGACGCTTGCGTCGCTGAAGCGGGCGACGCCGATGACACGGCGATCGGGCACCGCGGCTTTTGCGAGCCCCGCCAAGGTCGGTCCCATCTTGCCGGCCACGCCGAGGATCATGATGTCGCCCTTGACCGTGGCGAGGTCGTCGATCAATGCCTGCGTTGGGCGGCACAGGAGATCGTCTAGCGCGGCGATATCGGGGATGGTCTTCGGCAGGTTCTGGCGGGTGAGGAGCATCGATCTGGTCCTTGGTCTTTAAGTCTGCCGTTTTGTGTTTTCAGGTTTGTCTTGCGTCGCCGACCACGAACATGCGTTCGAGGACGAGAACCAAGCCATAGAGAGCGACGCCGAGCAGCGTCAGCAGCACGACGGCCATCACCATCGCGGGCGTATCGAGCGACGACTGCACCTGGATCATGAGGTAGCCGAGCCCGCGCTCGGAGGCGATGAACTCGCCGACGATGGCGCCGGCGACCGCGAGGATGGCGCCGACCTTCATGCCGGAGAATATGTAGGGCAGCGATCCCGGCAGCTGGATCTTGCGGAACAGCGTCCAGCGCGAGCCGCGCAGCGATTTGACGAGATCGAGCAGATCAGGTTCGACCTCGCGCAAGCCCCGCGCGGTGGTGAGCAGGATCGGAAAGAAGCAGATGCTGAAGGCGATCAGGATGTTCGGCACGATGCCATAGGAGAACCAGACGATGAGGAGCGGGCCGAGCGCCACTTTCGGGATCATGTTCAGCGTCACGAACAGCGGCAGCAGCACGAGGCTGAGCAGCGGCGCCCAGCTGAAGATGACGGCCAGCGCGACGCCGACGAATGCGCCGAGCGCAAAGCCGCCGAGGATCTCGATCGCCGTCACCAGCGTATTGGCGCCCCAGGCGTAGGTAGCGGTGCCCAGCGTCTGGATTGTCGCCAGCGGTGAGGGCAGGATGAATTTCGGCACGTGGAAGGCATCGACCATGACCTGCCAGAGCACGAGCACGGCGAGATGCACGATCAGGACGATCGCAAAGCTGCGCGTATTGCGGGCGCCGTCTCCTGCCACCGGTTGCTCCCTGTTGCCAGCGGCCGCCTTGCCGCTTGCCGCTGGTCGCAAGCCTAACCGGCCTTGAGGAAAGTTTCAACCAGTTGGTTGATTACGGCCGGAGCGAATGCAGCACGAGATCGGCGACGTGCCGGCGGCGGGCGCGGCGCGCGGCCCGGCTCGACAGGTCCTTGCCGAAGATCGCCGACAGCGTCGGCGTATTCGAGAGATAGAAATAGCCGAGGCCCGCAATGGAGATATAAAGCTGGATCGGGTCGATCCCCTTGCGGAACATTCCGGCGCGGACGCCCTCGTGAAGGATGTGGGACACGCTCTTCACCAGCGGCGAATGCATCGCCTCCAGCCGCGTCGAGCCGCGGACATGGCGGGCGCCGCCGCGGTTCTCGTCGTTCAGAAGCACGATGAAATCGGGGTTTGCCGCGAGGTAATCGAACGAGGCCTCGATCAGTTTGCGGATCGCCTTTTCCGGCGGCAGGCCCTCGAGATTGAGCTGGCGCTCCTGCTCGCGGATATCGGCGTAAACCCATTCGAGCACGGCAAGATAGAGCGAATCCTTGTCGCCGAAGTAATGGTAGACGAGCTGCTTGTTGACGCCGGCGCGCTCGGCGATCTCGTCGACGCGGGCGCCGGCAAAGCCGTGCCGGGCGAACTCCTCGCGCGCCGCGGTGAGTAGCTTCTTGCGTGTGGCGACGGGGTCGCGCCGCTGCGGCACGGTGTCGCCTGAACGTTTTGCGGGCATTTCCAACCAAACAGTTGACAAGTGGAGAGCGGGCTTGTTGCATTGGTATCCTCACGGGGGGAGAGCGACAAGCCGGGTCGCGGGCAATGAGGAGAGATGCGATGAAGCGTTTGCAGGCGGCGGGCTCGGCCCTGGCTTTGGCCCTGATGCTCGGTTCACCGGTCGTGCCGGCGACCGCGGGCGAGGCGGTCAATCTGATCCTGAACTGGACGCCGACGGCCGATCACTCGCCCTATTATTACGCCAAGGCGCAAGGCTGGTACGAGAAGGCGGGCATCGACCTGACCATCGAGGTCGGCAAGGGCTCCGGCGTCTCCGCCGCCAAGGTTGGCTCCGGCGGCTCGCCCTTCGGCGTCGCCGATCTCGCCACCATGCTGGTAGCCAAGAGCAAGGGTGCCGACACTGTTGCCGTGATGAGCGTCTACGCCAACACCGGCCAGACCTTCTATTGGCTGAAGAGCTACGGCGTGAACGGGGTGAAGGATTTTGCCGGCCACAAGATCGGCAATCCGCCCGGTGATGCTTCGCGGGTGATGTGGCCGGCCTTTGCGAAGGCCGCAGGGCTCGCACCCGACTCGGCCAGCTTTGTCAATATCGGGCCGACCGCAAAGATCGCGGCGCTCAAGAGCCACACCGTCGATATCATCAGCGACTTCTACAACGAGCACGATTTGAAGGTGATCGAGTTCGGGCCCGATCTCGGCTACGTCAACTGGAAGGACATCGGGCTCAACCCTTACGGAAATTCGCTGATCGTCAACGGCGGCTACCTGCAGAAGAACCCGAAGCTGGTCGAGGATTTCGTGCGCGTCACGCAAAAGGCCTTTGCGACTTGCGTCGCCGACGCCGCGCCCTGCCTGAAGGCGCTGCTCGACCAGGTCTCCGGTCTCGACAAGGAGAACCAGGAGCGCCAGTGGGAGCGCATCAAGTTCTTGATGACGGACGAATTCACGACGACGAAGTCGCTCGGCTGGATCGACGGCGAGCGGATGAAGAAGGACTACGAGCTGGTCCAAACCTATCTCGGCATGGAGAAGCCGTTCGACGTGACCACGGCGTTCACGACCAAGATGCTGGATCCCGCCATCAAGATGGATGCGAGCAAGGTGAAGAAGTAGGGGGGCGGAAGGCGTCCCGTCATTGCGAAGGACGCGTGCCGCATTCTGATCTCGTGCCCCGGACGCAGCGCAGCGCCTCTTCGGCGGTGCGCTGCAGAGCCGGGGCCCACTCGCCGGGAGCAGGCCGTATGGCCTGGGTCCGGCGCTGCGCAGCAACGCCTGCGCGTTGCAGCGCGTCCGGGACACGAGGCGCGATTACCGGCCGCCTCCACGTAACCCCGCGGAGAAATTAACCAGCCATTAACCATATCGGCCGCATCGTTAACCATTCAATAACTGGGAACGAGTCGGCCGATATGGAGGCTGCAGTAAAACCTCAACGCCAAATGGTACGCCTGCGCGGGCGCTCCTATGTGGCCTTCGTGTTCGTGCCGACGGTTCCGATCCAGGACTGGCTGCAGGAAATCGACACCACCATCGCGCGCTCGCCGGGCTTTTTTGCCGGCAGGCCCGTGGTGATCGACCTGTCCTCGGTCGATCTTAGCCAATCCGGGATCGGCCATCTGCTCACCAGCCTCCAGGACCGCAACATCCGCGTGCTCGGCATCGAGGGTGTGGAGGAGGCGCGGTTGACGCCGACGATGCCGCCGCTGCTGTCGGGCGGGCGGAGCTGCGTGGTCGAGCCGAGCGCGCCCAAGAAGCCTGAGACCAAGGTCGAGACCAAGCCGACCTCGCTGCTGCTCGAAACTCCGGTGCGCTCCGGCCAGACCGTGATCTTCCCCGAAGGCGACGTTACCATTTTGGGTTCGGTCGGCTCCGGCGCCGAAGTCGTCGCCGGCGGCTCCATCCATATCTACGGCGCGCTGCGCGGCCGCGCCATGGCGGGCGTGAACGGTCACACCAGCGCGCGCATCTACTGCCAGAAGATCGAGGCCGAACTGCTTGCAATCGATGGGTTTTATCAGACCGCCGACGATATCGACGCCGCCCTGCGCGGCAAGCCGGCCCAGGCCTGGCTGCAGGGCAACACCATGCGAATTACGGCACTGAACTGACCAGCAAAGGAGATATTTCAGATGAGTAAAGTACTGGTCGTGACATCAGGCAAGGGGGGCGTCGGCAAGACGACGACGACCGCCGCGCTGGGGGCTGCGCTGGCGCAACGCGGCGACAAGGTCGTCGTCGTCGATTTCGACGTCGGCTTGCGCAACCTCGACCTTGTGATGGGCGCCGAACGCCGGGTCGTGTTTGACCTCATCAACGTGGTGCAGGGCGTGGCCAAGCTGCCGCAGGCGCTGATCCGCGACAAGCGGCTCGAAAACCTCTGGCTGCTGCCGGCCTCGCAAACCCGCGACAAGGACGCGCTGACGGAGGAGGGCGTGGGCAAGGTCATCGACGATCTGCGCGGCCGCTTCGACTGGGTGATCTGCGACAGCCCGGCCGGCATCGAGCGCGGCGCCTCCATGGCGATGCGCTTTGCCGACGAAGCCGTGATCGTCACCAATCCGGAAGTCTCCTCGGTGCGCGATTCCGACCGCATCATCGGTATGCTCGATTCCAAGACGGTACGGGCCGAGAAGGGCGAGCGCGTCGAGAAGCACATCCTCATCACGCGCTACGATCCCTCGCGCGCCGCGCGCGGAGAGATGCTGACCATCGAGGACATCCTCGAAATCCTCGCGACCCCCTTGCTCGGCATTATCCCCGAGAGCCAGGACGTGTTGAAGGCCTCCAACGTTGGTACACCGGTGACGTTGTCGAACGCGGACGGCGCACCCGCGCGGGCCTATATCGACGCGGCGCGGCGACTGTGCGGCGACACCGTGCCGATGCAGGTGCCGACCGAGCGCAAGGGCTTCATGGATCGTCTGCTGCGACGGAGGGCTGCATGAGCATGGGTCTGCTTCGGCTTCTCCGCGGCAAAAAGGCTTCGGCACCCGTCGCTCGCGAACGGCTGCAGATCCTGCTTGCCCATGAGCGCGGACTGCGCGGCCAGCCCGATCTGCTCGGTGTGCTGCGTGAGGAAATTCTCGCCGTCGTCTCCAGGCACGTCACGCTGGATCCGACCAAGGTCATCGTCCGGCTCGATCGCGGCGACGAGGTGTCGACCCTGGAGGTCGATATCGAAGTGCCCAATGACTTCGAGCGTAAGCGGGTCGCGGTCGCATAGGGACGCGGCCGAAGGCCCTTCAAGTTTGGGGTGGGTGATAGGGCGGTCCGCTGGGCATAGCGGGCCGCCTTTGTCATTTGTGTTAGTCCGGCCGATGTGATCGGCACCTGGCGGAACGGGATTTGCGGCGAAATCGTTGTCAACGACCCGCGGAACAGCAGGAGCGATGCACCGCGGTTTCGTCAAACGGGAGAGCGCCCATGATGACCGAGGTCCAGGTCCATACCGTCGCGCGCCAGATGCTGGAACAGCATGGTTTCGCGGCGATTGCGAAGGCCGCCGAGCAGGCCCAGGCTTGCGAGGGCCGCGGCGAGGCCGATGACGCCAAAGAATGGCGTCACATCGCCGAGGCGATGAAGATCATGCGCGGTCCGCACCAGAGCTGAACTCGCAAAGCCCGAGCGCGCTCAACGCTCCCCGCGGTCGGCGCCCTGCGGCGTGCGATTCTGGGTCTGCGGCTGGCTGCGCTCGCCTGTCTCCTTGCAGGGCAGCGGTTCCCATGAGCCGTCTGGCGCCTGCTGATAGGCGCTGCAGGATGGGGACGCGGACTTGTCCTCGCCCTTCTGGGCGTCGGAGTTCTTCGCCAGCACCGGCGCAGTCAGCACCGTAGCGAGGACAAACGCTCCGGCGAAAGCGACATGTATGTTCCGCATGAGGGGTCTCCTGTTCGAGGTCGAAGGGGTCCTGCATGCTGGCAAGAATTGTGACAATTATTAGCCGCGACAGCGCCTTCGCCGTCGCGTGCTTAACGCGGTGAGGAACCGCCTTGCTAGCCGCCCTTGCTGCGGATCAGGCCGGCGAGGTTGGTCTTTTGGGCTTCGCACCAGCTGGGCATGCCGAGGCGGCGCTGGTTGAGATCGGTCGCCTGGGTGGCCACCGCGACCTCGGCCATCAAATCGTCGTCCTGCTTCTCGCCCATCTTGCCACCGGTGTGCATCCAGGCGATCGCCTTGCGCACCTTCTCGGTGGTACCATCGGGCAGCTGCATCTGCTCCGCCTTCTGCACCAGGTCCTGGTAGACGACATCCGTGCCAGGACATTCGACCTTGGCGGCGAAGGCCTGCAAGACCAACGTGACATAGGTCGAACGTGGATGGTCGGCCGCTTGGACCGGCGCCGCCAGCAGCAACAGGGCCGTCATCAGAAAACCAGTGCGCATCCTTGGTACCTCCCCGCATTTTTGGGAAGGCTAGCGGCTGGAGCGCCGCTCCGCAATGGGGATAGCGCGCGGCCGCGAGGCCGGCCGGCGAGCTAGCGTTGCCAGGCCGGCACGGGATCTAGCGGTGTGCGGTAGACCTCGTTGTGATCGCGGTCGGTGACGCGCACAGCGCAACCCTTGCGTTGCAACTCCGGCTTCACCTGCGAAAGTTCGGTGGCCAGTTGGTCGGCGCGGTCGGAAGCACCCTCGATGTCTTCTAGGATGATTCCGCCCTGGTTCTTGAACTCTTCACCAACCACGAGATCGAAGGAATAGTAAGGCATCCGAATTCCCCGGTATGACGAATTGAGCTTCGAGTGGACGTTTCAACACGTGACCGATGGTACCACTGAGTCGATGTTTATCGAATGAACGGCGCGCGCAATCTCTGTGCTTATGGCGCAGAAATGATGTGCAACATTCAAGTGCGTTAAGATTTTATTAAATATGTCGGCGCGATCATGAGGCATGGAATTGCAGCAGAACCGGGCTCCGGGAACCGGCAGCTGCAAGAGAAGGCCGCCGGCATAGATCCCGACGGCCTTTTCTCTTGATGCAAAGCGCGCGAAGCGTCGCTTCCCGTGGTTGCCCGGACTCAACGCATCATATCGACTCGGACAGCATCCTTAGTCGCAACACTCTGCATCGTCGCGTGACGATCGTTCAGCGCAACGGCATTGGCGGACGCACGACAGGTCCATCGTCGTCGGCAACGGCTTGCGTCGTTATGGGCGCAGCTGGCGGTGGGACCGTGGCCGCCTGCGAAGGCGGCGGTGCGAGCGGCGCGGGCGAATAAGACGGCATGTAAGTCTGCGACACGGCCGGCTTCGGCTTGCGAACCGGCGGCGCCGGAGGCCGCGCGGACACGCGCGCGCGCGGATCGACGGGCGGCCTTGCATCGGCCACCGGCTTTGGCGCGGGCGGCTTCGCCATCTCGCGCGCCATCTGCTCCTGTCCGGCCTTCAACTCGGCGATGTTGACCTTGAGCTGCTCGATCTGCTGCGCCATCGCGGCGAGATCGCGCGTCATCGATTGCACAGGATCGGACTGTGTTGCCGTGGGCACGGCTGCTGCAACCTGAGTTGGAGGCGGCGCCACGGATTGATCGGTCGCTTGATCCGCTGCGGCTTGATCCGTTGCGGCCTGCTCCGCAGGTGGCGCGGCCTGCGCGGCGGCGACCGGTGCCGTCTGCGACGTCGAAGGCAGCAGCGACGCCAATGCCGGCGTCCATTCGGCCAGCAACTGTCTTGCGGTGTCGCCGTGATTCTCCCAGGCGACAGTGGCGGCCGCGCTGCCGCCCGCAAACAGCAACGTGACGAGCGCGCCGCGCAGCCATTTGCCGGCGGAGGATCGCTTCTGCCGGCCGCGACCATCACTGGCCGCGATGCGCACGGCGGTGTCGACCGAAGGCACCGCCGCCTGCGGCCCCGCGACAGGGCTGAACTTCGGCTCCGGACCAACTTTGGACTTCGGCGTGAACGCCGGATCTATTTTGGGCTCTGGACGGGTCGTGATCTCAGGCGCGAACGCGGGCGCAACGCCGATGGCGCGAGAGGCCAGCACCATCTCGGGCGAAATCTGCACGGCGTCGTGCGGGTCATTGTTCGTGACCGTATCCTTCACGATCTCATCGACGATTTGCCGAGAGTTCAGCGTCGCGAGCATCGCAGCTCCTTTTGATGCCTTCGTCGTCCGCATTGGCGCGAGCCGATCCGTTGAGGTGAGCCCATCCAAATCTGACGAGCCAAGCACGATACGCACGAGTCCAGCCGGATTTGACCAAAGCAAGGCGAGGGGATGGAGACTGTGCGACGCTCTTCCACCGTTTGTGGTGATGGAACCCGCTCGGTCAAACACGCGCACGTGTTCCGCATTGCCTTGTTTTCAGCACGATTTGGGCAGCATCTGGTACCGCTGGGGGTGCTGCTATCGCTATCGGGGCCAGCGGTGCCAAAATCTTTATTCGTTCTATTCGTCGTTGCCATGCTTCCGCTTGGCGGTTGCATGCAGGCGACACTTTCGCCATCAACGGATGCGAGCATGACGCCGCGCGACCGGCAGTTGCTGGCGCATGCGCCTTACGCGCAGGCGAACGTGCCCGAGCAATATCTCCGGCATATCGTCGATTATCCACGCAAGGAGCAGCCAGGTACGATCCTGGTCGATACCAATGCGCGCTACCTCTATTTCGTGCTGCCCGACGGCAAGGCGATGCGTTATGGCGTCGCGGTCGGCGAGGAAGCCATGGCGTTCTCCGGCGTGGCGCGGGTCGGCCGGTTGGCGGAATGGCCGGACTGGGTTCCGACAGCGGACATCCAGGCGCGGCTCGGACCCTATCCAGCGCGCGTCACCGGCGGTCCCGCCAATCCGCTGGGCGCACGGGGCATCTATCTCTATTCCGGCAACAAGGACACGCTCTACCGCATCCACGGCACCAACCAGCCGGAATATATCGGGCAGGCGATCTCGTCCGGATGCATCCGGATGCGCAACGAGGACGTGATCGATCTCTATGACCGGGTGAAGCTCAATTCAACGGTCGTGGTGTTACCGCCCGGACAGAGCGCGCAAGTCGAGGCGAGGCCCAGCTGGCGCGGGTGAGGTCGCCCTACTCCGCGGGCTGGGCAACGCGCCATTGCAGCGTCGTGGCATTGCCGTTGGTATCGCCCGGCGCCTTGTCGGCGGGCGAGGTGTAGAGCGGGCGATAGCGGTAGGCCCACATCTTGCTGCCGTCGTCGCGATTGATCACGGTGAAGTCGCCAACGGCCCTGGCGTCCGCCGTTGCGGCCAGCGGGATCCAGTTCTCGATGCACTTGCTGTTGCAGTTCGACGTCTTCCCGGTGGTGTCGCGTTCGTAGTAATAGAGCGTCATTCCCCTGAGATCGACGAGCTTTGGACCCTTTTTGGTCAGGACGACTTTGGCTGGCGCGATCGCGGCCTCGACCTTCGGCGGGGCAGGGTCACCGCCGCCATGGCCGTTTGCGAGTGCAGGGGCGGTCGAGAGCGCGACGGCCGCCGCGACTATGATGAACCTGGACATCCAAAACTCCCGAACGGCAAAGTTAATCGCGCCTTAAGCGCAGAACGGTGCCGACAGTAGCAGCCGAACGTTAGTTCCAGGTTTCGCGGGTGTGCGACAAATAGGGGCAAAAACACGGGGCCTAGGCCTGCACCTCGCGCAACGGGGCGCGGCTGAGCTCGTTGCCGGCGGCGATGACCTTGTGCAACAGCCGCATCAGCTCCTCACCTTCCTTCGCGCTGAGCCCGCGCAGCATGATGCGTTGCGCGGATTCGACGGCCGGCGTGATCTTGCGCAGCGTGCGGCGGCCTTCGTCGGTGATTTCGAGCTCGCGGGCACGGCGGTCGCGGCGCGAGGCCCGGCGCTCCGCGAGCCCCTTCAGCACGAGGCGGTCGATCACGCCGGTGATGGTGGTGCGGTCGTAGGCGATCAGGCCTGCCAGCGTCACCTGGTCGAGCCCCGGATTGGCCTTGATGGTCGCGAGCGCGGCGTATTGCACCGGCGTGAGGTCGAAGCCCGCATCGCCGACCTCGGCCAGAAACACCGCCACCGCGATCTGCTGGAACCGGCGCGCCAGATGTCCGGGCATGTCGTTGTTGTCTTTCACCGGATTCTCCGTTGGGGCAGGGACGGTTGGGGTCGTTGACAAGTATACTGATAGTCAGCATACTGAGCAATATCCAAACAGAACGTTTCGCGGAGAGGTGCTCATGCAATTCCATCTCAATGGATTTCAACCGGGCGACCCTGAAATCGCCGATCCCGCAGAACGCATTCAGGCTTCCGGCGCAGCGGGGGCCATGCCTGACGAAGTGGATGTCCTCATCGTCGGCTGTGGCCCTGCGGGCCTGACGCTCGCCGCCCAGCTTGCGCAATTCCCTGACATCAAGACCTGCATCGTCGAGCAGAAGCCGGGGCGCCTGCTGGTCGGGCAGGCCGACGGCATCGCCTGCCGCACCATGGAGATGTTCCACGCCTTCGGCTTTAGCGAGCGCGTTCTGAAGGAAGCTTGTTGGGTCAACGAGACGACGTTCTGGAAGCCGGACGAACGGATTCCGGAAAACATCGTCCGCAGCGGCCGGGTGCAGGACGTCGAGGACGGGCTGTCGGAATTCCCGCACGTCATCCTCAACCAGGCGCGGATCCATGACGGCTTTCTTGACGTCATGCGCAAAGCGCCGGCGAGGCTTGAGCCGCATTACAGCCGGCGCCTGCTCGATCTCGAGGTCGATCCGGCCGCGGGTCCCGCCGACCATGCCGTGACCGTGCGGCTCGAACGGGTCGATGCCGGGAACGAGGGCAAGGTCGAGACGATCAGGGCGCGCTACGTCGTCGGCTGTGACGGCGCGCGCAGCACGGTGCGCAAATCGATCGGCCGCGAGCTGCACGGCGATTCCGCCAATCATGCCTGGGGCGTGATGGACGTGCTGGCGGTGACCGATTTTCCGGACATCCGCTTCAAGGCCTTGATCCAGTCGGCGAAGGACGGCAGCCTGCTGATCATCCCGCGCGAAGGCGGCTACATGGTCCGCCTCTATGTCGAGCTCGCCAAGCTCGACATCGGCGAGCGCGTCGCCAATCGCAACATCACCGCCGATGACGTGATCGCCAAGGCGCAGCGGATATTGAAGCCGCATACGCTTGAGGTGAAGGAGATCGCGTGGTGGTCGGTCTACGAGATTGGCCAGCGCCTGACCGACAAGTTCGACGACGTGCCGGAGGCCGAGATCAACTCGCGTCTGCCGCGCATCTTCATCGCCGGCGATGCCTGCCATACCCACAGCCCGAAGGCGGGGCAGGGCATGAACGTCTCGATGCAGGACGCCTTCAATCTTGGTTGGAAGCTCGCCGCCGTTTTGCGGAAGCAGTCTGCGCCAAGCCTGCTGCATTCCTATTCGGCCGAGCGCCAGGCGGTTGCGAAAGAGCTGATCGATTTCGACCGCGAATGGGCGGGCATTCTTGCGTCCGCCGCCAGGACCGGCGGCGCCGATGCCGCCAGAACGCAGGCCTATTTTGTGAAGCATGGCCGCTACACCGCGGGCACCGCGACGCATTACCGGCCGTCGATTCTGACCGGAGCGACGTCCCACCAGCATCTCGCGCAAGGCCTCGTCATCGGCACGCGCTTCCATTCCGCGCCGGTGATCCGGCTTGCGGACGCCAAGCCGGTCCATCTCGGTCACGCTGCGCAGGCGGATGGCCGCTTCCGCATCTACGCGTTTTCGCCTGCGGAAGATCCGGCGGCCGAGGGCTCGGCCATTCGCGCCTTGTGCAATTTCCTCTCCGAGGCGCGGGAGTCACCGGTCAGGCGCCATACGCCTGCCGGCGCCGACATCGACAGCGTCATCGACCTGCGGGCGGTGTTCCAGCAGGATCATCGCGAGCTCGCCGTCGAGGCGATGCCCGCACTGCTGCTCCCGCGCAAAGGCCGCTACGGCTTGATCGACTACGAGAAGATGTTCTGTCCGGATATCAAGAATGGTCAAGACGTTTTCACCATGCGCGGCATCGATCGCAAGGCCGGCTGCATGGTCGTGGTGCGGCCGGATCAATACGTCGCGACCGTGCTGCCGCTCGAGGATTTTGCGGCGCTTGCTGCGTACTTCGACGTCTTCATGCTGCAAGTGAATTGACGGGCCGCCACGGCGCTTGCGCGGTGTCTCGATGAACGGCGAATGAATATTGAACCGTGCGCGGTATCCGTCTCGATCTTTCGACGAATGAGACCATCGTACGCGGAACGCCCGTTCTGCTTGCGCGTTCCGACTCGAACGAGGAGGACTACGCCATGAGATTCCGAAGTGTGTTGTTAGCCGCATTGCTGCTCGCCCCGACGGCCGCACTGGCCGCACCGGGCATGGTCACCGTCTCGACTGGCCTGCGCGCCGGGCCGGGTTCGGGCTTTCCGCTGGTCGATCGCATCCCAGGGGGTGCCCGCGTCAACATCCATGGTTGCCTGCGCGGCAACGCCTGGTGCGACGTGAGCTTCTCCGATGACCGTGGCTGGGTGTCGTCGCAATATCTCGAATACCTCTACCGCAATCACTACGTCTATCTCCCCGACTATGTCGACGAGATCGACGTGCCCGTTGTCCCTTTCGTGCTGACCTCGTATTGGTCGAGCCATTATGAGGGGCGGCCCTGGTATCGGCGGCATGCCCATTGGAACAGCTACTGGACCTCGCATCAGCGCGACGCGACGCGGATGACGATTGATCCGCGCGCGGCTCGCATCGGCCGCGCGGCAACGCGCGATGCGGCGATCGCACTCGGGCGCCACGGTGCGAATGTTAAGGGTGCGGCTGCGGTCTCCGGTCGTGATGCCGTGACCTCACGGCACGACGCCGCGATCGCCAGGCACGAGACTGCGGTTACGACGGACCGGAACCGTGCTGGACGAAGCGAGCGCATCGCGCATGAGCGGACCAATCTGCAGAGCCGCAATCCGCGCGATGCGCAGGCCCGCATCATGCACGAGCAGGCTGCGAGCCGCGCGGCCGTGCGTGCGCAGCCGATGGCGCGCCCGCATGAGACGCCGCGTGTATTAGCCGCGCCCGCAAGCCGCCGTGCGATGCCGCATGTTGCCCAGCCCAACGTGAGCCACGGCTCGCCGATGAATGCTCATGCCCAAATGCCGGCGCCGCGCGCGGCTGCGCCCGCGATGCCGCATGGCGGCGGCGGCGCTCCTCACATGAACGCCGCACCGCGTGGCGGCGGTGCGCCGGCCGGCGGTCCCGGTGGCGGCCACCAAAAGCATTAAATCAGCCCAACGAAAGCCCGGCCCTCGCGCCGGGCTTTCTGCTCGGTCCGAACCGGTTCCCGGCACGTCTAATTTAAGAAAGTTCTTCGCGGGCAGATTTCATCGATCGTAATATGTCTACCCAAAGCTGTAAGCATTCCACTCGGGGCAGCGGGGCACGGGAGGATGAACGATGAGACAGAGCCAGGCGGAGACGCGCCGCCAAAATGTCGCGAAGCGGTCGATGACCAAGGAGGCCAAGCAGCTGTCCGAACTGATTGCCGGACTGCGCCAATCCCTCGACGGGATTCACAAGGAGCGGTCCAGCATCAAACTATCCGGCGCCGAGATGGGCCTTCTTGACGAACGCCGAAACAATCTGCTGCTCACCATCGCAGCCCTCGACGACCGCCTTTCCGCGGTACAGGGGCTGATCGATCTCGGCCGTCCCCACATCATCCGCGTCCACTGATCGAAGCGCAGACCTGATGCTATCGGATTCGTCGCGGCGGCGACGGAACCGGGCTCAGCTGCCGGCTTTGCGCGGCATAAGGATCGGCGTAGCACTGGGCGGATTGCCCGGAAGCGGTCGCGGCGCACTGCGCGATCGTCGCAAAACCGCAATCGATGCTGCGGCCGTCGATGGTGTAGATCTCGATGCAGACGGGATGGCGCGGATAGTAGGTCTGCGCGGCTGTCGGCGCCACGCCGGGCAAGCCCGCTCCAAGCAAGCCCGCGGCAAGCAGAATCGTGTTCCTGATATGGTGCGCGATCGACCTCCCTCGTTCGGCCGGAACCAAAGCACAAAGCTGCCGTGGATGGCATCAAATTGCCACGCTTCCGGCGAATTGCCGACAAAGCCCGCTGCCAGGAGGAGAACGGGTGCAGGGCAACGCTAGGGGATGCGCATTGGCCTATAAGATGATCGCAGAACGCGACAACGAGAAGTGCAGTTATGCCCGCGAAAGCCGGTTGCTCATCGTGGCGAAGGCAAAGGTTTGGGCGAGCGAGGGATGGAAGGTCGTCATCACCGACCAGGACGGCAAGGCCTACGCGCCGCCCGAATTCGATCAGCTATTGGCGGCCTGACCGCAACACGGGGCTGCTTCTTCTTTTGACGCGTTTTCTTTGCGCGAACCGGTATATCCACTTCGCTCGAAAGCGCTCCAGGGGACGACATTGATTTCACTATTTCGACCGGGGCGCGACGTGATCGTGCCCCTGATAACTCTTGCCGCCGCCGCCGTCCTGACGGCGACAGTTGCCGCCGCGCAAAATCTCGATGCCGGCAAGTCGCCGGAAAAGCTCTTCGCCGATGGTTGCGCGACCTGCCATCGCAGCCCGCGCGGCCTTGCCAAGGGGCGCTTCAGCCTGACGCTGTCCTGGTTCCTGAAAGACCATTACGCAACCAGTTCGGACACAGCCAAGGCGCTCGCGGCGTATCTGGAATCGGTCGACACGCCGCCGCCGCGAGCCGCGGCCAAACCGGGTGCAAAGCGATCCGGGCCGCGTCCTTCCAAGCCGTCGCAAAGCCAATAGGCGTGGTCCGGTTCGGCTACGCGCGCCGATAGGTCTGCGCGAGCAGCCCTGCGTGGACGGCGCGGAGGTCGGCGCTCATGCGCGTTTGTCCCGTCGTAACATAGGACAGCCAGGCGCCGTCGGCGGCGAAGCGGACGACGTGGAGTTCGGGCGTGCCGTCGGTCGCACGGTGGCGCTTCAGCCGCGCCGGAAGAAGCGCAGAGCGAGGCGAAGATCGCGGTCTATGCCGATGCCATGGCCGACTTGCTCTGCGCTTGCGAGGCTGGCGCGGCGGGCTACACTTGCCACACCCAGCGTTTGATCCTACGGACCTCCTCCATGCTCATCATCTCCATTCAAAGCCAGGTGGTCCACGGTCATGTCGGCAACAGCGCGGCCGCCTATGCCATGCAGGCGGAGGGGGTGAACGTCGCGGCGGTGCCGACGACGCTGCTGTCGAACCATCCGCGTTATCCGAGCCTGCGCGGGCGGGTGCTGGAGACCGAGCTCGTTGCAGATCTCCTGAAGGGCCTCGAGGAACGCGATCTCGTCGACGAGGCCGCGGTGCTCGTCACCGGCTATCTCGGCTCGCCCGGCAATGCCGCTGTCATTGCCGATTTCGTCGAGCGGGCGCTGACCCGCAATTCAAAGCTCGTCTATCTCTGCGATCCCGTGATCGGCGATGACGGCCGCGTCTATGTTGCCGACGGCATTTTGGACGTGGTCCGCCACCGGCTGCTGACGGCTGCGGATTTGACCACGCCGAACCAGTTCGAGCTCGAGCTTCTCTCCGGGCTCACCATCGCGGATGAGCAGGGCCTGCGCGCGGCTTGCGCGACGCTCGCCGGGACCGGCCGCATCGACGTGGTCGCCACCGGCTGCACGCTCACCGACACGGCGGAAGGGCAGGTGGAAACGATTCTGTGCGCCGACGGTCAGTTGTCGCGCTTGGCGACACCGCGCCTGCCGATCCGGCCCCATGGCACCGGCGATCTCCTCACCGGCCTGATCGCGGCGCATCTGGCCAGGGGCAGGGCAACCGAGGCGGCGGTGCGGCTCGCGGTCGAGACCATCTTTGCGGTGCTGGTGCGCACGCAGGAAGCCGGCACCGCCGAGATGCGGCTCGTGCCACTGCCGACGCCGGGACGGTAAGCCTTAGCGGATTTACGTCGCGCGCTTCGCGGCCGATTGCGCCGACTTCTGCGGCTTTGCCGGGACCTTCTGCTCGCGCGTCGCCTGCGACTTCGCCTGTGCCTTGGACCGCTTTGCGCTGGCGACAGCCCGCGCTTTCCTCGGCTTGACGTTGGCGACTTCCTTGCGGTCCGACGTTCCCCGGCGCGAGACGTATTCCGGACCGTCGACCGGGCCGACATGCGGCGGATCGCGGCCGAGATAGGGCCGGCCGATGCCGAGCGCCTTGCCGTTGGCGTCGACCCATTTCCACAGCACCTCGGTCGAAACCCAGCGCTGCGCGCGGTTGTCGCCCTTGGTGCTGACGATGTCGGCCGCCATGCCGTGGCCGTAGCCGCCGCGCGTGCTGCCGCCGTGATAGGAGCGGTCGGAGGCGGCCTTCAAGCCGCTCGCGATCGACTGGCGATAGTTGTCGCGGAACGCGCTGGTGATGCCCGGCGAGAGGCCGGCGGCCTCAGCCGCGAGCAGCGTCCGGAACAGCTTTTGCTTAAAACTCTTGTCCATGCCGCCGATGACGTAGTCCATCATCGACATGCCGGCGTGGTCGGCCGCCTTCGGATCCTTCCAGCCAAAGTCCTCGTCGACCAGTTTCGTGAAGCTACGCATTACTGTGATCGTCTTGCCCTTGCGCTTGACGGTGACGGCGCGGCGATCCTCGACCTTGATCGAATCTTCCTTGGGCGTGCGCTGGTAGAGCACCCAGAGATAGCGGTCGATGCAGGCTTCCATGACGAAGCATTCGTCGAGCACGGCGGCGGTGTCCGCGGACGGCGAGGCCTTGCTCGCGGCCGGCGCCGGACCGGTCGTGATCGTCGCGGGCGACAGCGCGTCGGTCGTCACGATCTCGGAGGGATCGGCGGATGCGAGTTTTATCGCGGGCTCTTGCGCTGGCGGTGCCTCGCTGACGACGGGCGTGGGTTCAGGCGAAATCTGCGGCGCGGGCGGCGCCTCGGTCGGCAAGATCAGCACTGGGTCGGACGAGGCGAGCTTGATGGCGGGAGCAGGCGCTTCGGGCGTTGCTGCTTCAGCGGTTACCAGGCTCGGAGTCGCGGCGACCGCGGCCGCGATATTGGCGGTCAGGGCGACGCCGTCCTCGATGGTCGCAGCGTGCGGGATGTCGGCGAGGTCGAACCGGCCGAGATCTTTCGCGCGCGAGACGGCAGAAGCATTGGCGCCGCTGTTCTCGATGAGGGCAGGGGCATAGGCGGACAAAGAGAGCGCCAACCAGCCGGCGAGAACCGCCGAGGGGCAGGATACCGCCACCAGAAGAGACCGCCGATCATCCATGATCCCTGCCTCCAAACGGTTCTGTTTGAACCTCGTCTTCTCCGAACAGTCGTGATGCCGACGCTCTTGATCATGCAGTCTTGTGATCATGCAGTCTTGCACGAAAAGGCAGGCCGCGCGTCAATTGTTCGGAGGACGGTGTGGCGGCGCAATGGCGCAATTCGGCGAAAGCGGGCTTTTCGGACAGGTGTTGCGCAGCGGCAACGGCGGGTTCCGCTGCGGTTCCAAGGGCGCCACGGCCAAAAAGGCCTGCAAATGCAGCATTCATTGTCGTCAATTTGAGGCGGTCGAGTTTACTCAATCTTGGATTGTGACTGTGTAAGTCTCCCGCGCCGGCGATTCCCGGTAGAGTTGGGAAGGACACGCGTGTGAAATTGAGATGCTAATGGGCCGAATTCGCCGCCGATGAATCCGGCGCCACCGCGATCGAATACGGACTGATCGCAGCCGGCATCGCGCTCGCGATCATCGAGATCATCTACGCGCTCGGCACCAACCTCGTCGCAAAGCTGCAATCGCTGGCGACGGCGTTGAAATAAGCTGCGTGGTGCGGCGCCCGACGCTTCGGAGCAACCTTGAGCCGGCTAGCGCGTTATGCGCTCATGACGCATTCCTCGCTTCGTCCCATGGACGCCTTCGACCCCGCCGAGCCCGCCATCCTGCATGACCTGCTCTCCGATACGATCATCACCTGGACCGCTGAGCAGGCCGACGATTACCGGCGCGCCAGCCGTCCGGGCGGGGACGGAACCGTGAGCTGGAAGGTCTACGTCTTCGACGGCTGGGGCAATGTGCTCGGCGGCTGACCAATGCTCATAAAAGTGTCATGTCCCAGCCGGCGATGATTCGACCAAAGCCTTGCGCGCATTAAACATATTGCCATGCGCCGGACGCGTTGTTGCAATGCACCAACGTATGTCGCATTGCAGCAAAATGCGCTTAGATGTGCTCCGAACCTTCCATCAGGAGCATCACCAATGAACAAGAAGACTCTGTCGATTGCCGCCGCCATCCTGACGATCGCGGGCAGCACCGCGGCTTTCGCCGCCGAGCTGCCGACCTATGAGGCCAACGGTTTCCCGGTCTCCCCGATGCAGGTGCGCGTGCTCGGTGCCGCGCATGTCGAGCAGCAGGCAACTGCGCCGACCACCGTCGCTTCGGTCCACCAGGCCCGCGTGCTCACGCCGCGCAAGGTCAAGACCGCTGACGTCACGACGGGCAGCGCGCGCTGATCTGAATTCACCCCGACCTGAAGCAGGCTCGCCTCCACGCGAGCCTGCGCCGACCGCGTTCCCTTTCGGGAGCGCGGTCTTTTTTTAGCGCGGCGGGTGCGCGGATTGAGAAAGTCACGGCGAGAAAAAACGCCGTCACGTGCCGGTTGTGTACGGCGGTTCAAAGCGACTGTGATCTCTTTAATAGTTGCTTTGCAGATCGGGGCGCTTGATGCGGGCGTCGCTTATCGAGCGGCCAAGAATCATTTTCATAATGGAGCCGTCATGCCCGTTGGACAGAAAGCCGTTATTGCAAGCGCCTCGCCGCGCGCGTTTATCCTCAGGCATATCGCGTTGTTCGCAGCTGCCGCGCTGTTCGTGTTCGTTCTGAGCCTGACATATGGGCTCGATCTCAGCCCCGGGTTTTTCTAGCGCGTCAGCGACGTGCCAGCCCTGCAACCGCGTGGGTTGAGCCTCATCACGCGCTGACCTAAGGCTTGCCGCATGGATCAGCGGACGAGCGGCGCTGACGCTCTCACTCACAAAAACGATGCGGCGCCGGCGCTGCTTGGTGTCGTCTGCGGCCTCGCCGCGGCGCTGTTCTGGGCGCTTGGCTTTGCCGGCACGCGGCATGGCCTCAAGATCGGCTTTACGCCGGTCGATCTGCTGGTGCATCGCTATGTCTGGTCGGGCATTGCGTTCCTGCCGCTGGTGATGCGCGCAGGCGTCGGCGATCTCTGTGGCATCGGCTGGGGCAGGGGCCTTGTGCTGATGGTGCTCGGCGGTCCCGTGATGTCGCTGATCTCCTACACTGGTTTTCTGTTCGTGCCGCTCGGCCATGGCAGCGTGATCCAGCCCTCCTGCGCGACACTCGGCGGCCTGCTGCTCGCGGCGTTGTTCCTGAAGGAACATATCTCTGCATCGCGCCTTGTCGGCGCCTTCGTCATCGTCGGCGGCCTCGGCGTGATCGGCGCGGAATCGATCGGCCATATCGGCGCCGACGGCGTGCTGGGTGATCTGACCTTCGTGCTGACCGGATTCATGTTCGCAAGTTTTGGCGCGCTGCTGCGCCACTGGCGTGTCTCCGCGGTGTCGGCCGCGCTCGTCATCAACGTGCTGTCGTTGCTGCTCTTGCCGATCTACCTCATGACCGGCGGGCTCGCCCGGGTCGCAGCGATAGGTGTCACCGAGAACGCCATCCAGGCGCTGGCGCAGGGCGTGCTTGCAGGCCCCGCCGCGCTCTATCTTTACGCTGTTTCGGTCCAACGCCTCGGCGTCGCCCGCGCCGCCGTGATCCCGGCCTGCGTGCCGGCGCTGACGCTGCTCACCGGCTGGCTTCTGCTCGGCGAGCAGCCGACGATGTTGCAGGCCGCGGGCCTGGTGACGGTGCTGTGCGGCTTTTATCTGGCGCAGCGGCAGCGATAGATCGCAGAACCGCGGGTTTCAGAGAACGGCCGACCGCCCGAAAAGTTCGGGGCGAACGCATCGCCTTGCTACGCCTTCCTCACGAACTCCGATTTCAGATTCATCGCGCCGATGCCGTCGATCTTGCAGGCGATGTCGTGGCCGTCGCTGGCCTCCTGCAGGCGGATGTTGCGGACCTTGGTGCCGCCTTTGACGACGGAGGAGGAGCCCTTGATCTTGAGGTCCTTGATCACGATGACGCTGTCGCCGTCGGCGAGCACATTGCCGTTGGCATCGCGCACGCCGGAATCCTGCGCGGCGTCGGCGGCCGCTTCCGCCGTGCCGCTCCATTCATGGCCGCATTCCGGGCAGACCCAGAGACCACGATCCTGGTAGGCGTGCTTGGAATTGCAGTTTGGGCATGTCATTGAGTCGGTCATCGTTTGCCTCGTCACCCGTCACGGGCGCGCCGCACGCCTTCCGCCGGAAAAGATGGATTGGGAGCAAATCCTTTACCATGGCTTCCAGTCCCGGTTAAACCCGGGGAAACTTAGGAGTTCAAGAAAAAGTCTGCGGTATTGAGGGCCGGGTTTACCGGCGGCGTCCGTTCGACGTCGCCGCGGGAGGAGCGTCCAGGAGGAACGTCCCGTCATGAGCGAGCATCGTGCTGCCGTCAGACATCACACGTTGCGGACCGGCATTGTCGAGTTCGACAACGGCACCGGCAAGATCATCAGCGCGCCCTGCACAATCCGCGACGTCTCCGGCACCGGCGCCCGCCTGGGCCTCAACGCCTCGTTATGGGTCGCGGAGCAATTCACGCTGGTCTTCAGCAGCGGCCTGCGCAAGGACTGCCGGGTCGCCTGGCGCAAAGGCAGATTGATCGGCAGCGCGTTCGCCGACGGCTATGCGAGCACGGACGAGCAGGCCGTCATGATGACCGCGGACGAGCAGTCCCGGCACAGGCTCGGGATCGGTGCGCGCGTCAAAACTGCGCGCGAGAGGCGCGGCTACACGGAAGCGCAGCTCGCCGAGCTGATCGGTGCCACGCCCGGTTTGGTGTCGCTGGCCGAGCAAGGCGAGGCGGACATTCCGCTGTATCAGCTGATGCATATCGCGGATCTCTTGATGGTCGGGCTCGACGGGCTCGTTGCGGGGCCAGCGCCTGAGGACGTCGATGCGGCGTAGTTGGCACCCGTCCAACAAAAACGTCGAAAACAACCCCATACACAGTAGAAATCCGTAGGGATTTCAACGTTTTGCAAATCCGAAAAATTGTTGATGGTGGGCTCCGCATCGTCCGGATCGACTTCGGCGATACCGAATCGAATTTGACTTGTCGGGCAAAACAGGGGCAGTATGGCATCGTGGCGCCGGTGCGACGGCTGAAGCTGATGCGTCGCAAGGCACGGGGCGACATGCCAAAAGACCTGAAAACAAAACCAACAAGAAAACTGAAGACCTACCAGACCTCGCTCGGCTTCTACGACCAGGCGGTCGCCGCGCCATCGATGAAGGCGGCACTGGACGCCTGGGGCGCCAAATCCAATCTCTTCCATCAGGGCGCCGCGAAGGAGACCGACGACCCCGACATCGTCGCCGCGACCATGGCAAGCCCCGGTGTCGTGCTCAGGCGCCCGGTCGGATCGGACGGCCCGTTCACCGAGCACGCCAAGCTGCCGACCGATCTCATTGACGACGAGGCGAAGCCCAAACCCAAAGCCAAGTCCAAAGCGAAGTCCAAAGCCAAGCCGAAAAAGCCTGCGGCCAAGGCTACAGGGAAATCATCCCGCGAGATCGACGATCGACAAGCCCGCAAGGCCGCCGCGGCGTTCGAGAAGGAGGAGCGGCGGCGGGAAGCCGAGCGCCGGAAGGAAGCGGCGGCCCGCGCCAAGGAGCGCGCGCGGCGGGACAAGGCGGTCGCGAGCGCGCAGGCGGCGCTGGACAAGGCGAGGCGGGAGCACGACACGCGGGCGGAGGCGATCGACGCCGAGCGCGCCGCGCTCGATGAACGCGCCGAGGCGGAGGCGACGCGCTGGGACAAGCAGAGGATGAAGCTGGCGGAGGCGGTGCGGCGCGCGCGGGAATAGGGGCCGCCGGGAGCGATTCAAGGAGGAGCGAGATGTCCGATCATGGCGCGTTGTAGCGTCACGAAGACCCCGAGACATTCACGCATTCCCAGAGCAAGGCCTAGGTGACGGCCGCTTCGATACAGAGGTCGATTGGCGGAGTCAGCCGTGCGCCTGAAGGCAGGCGCGAACCTTGTCTGCCTGCGCGCGCGGCACGGCATGGGCGCGCCACTGCTCCATCGTGGCGCCGGCTGCGGCCAGGCACCGGTTGATGTTGCGCGCATAAGTGTCATGGGACATACGATCGCGCTTGGCTTGGCAGGCAGCGTCGCCGCCACACTCGTAAAGGGGGGCAGCCTTGGCCATAGAGATGCCCAGCGACAAAAACATCACGACGAAAGCCGTCATCAGCTTGTTCATATATCCCCCGGAGTCCCGAATCGACTTGCTTTAATGGCCAAACGTCTAGCGTGTTGAATTGCCGCCTGCAACCCGGGGACGCCGGACCGGTCGATTGAGTTGCGCGCTTCGTTGTCGCCGGCAAGCCGGCATCAGCCTGTGGCTTGCAAGATGGGTTTCGCGTTTCACGAACCCGTCGTTCCGACAGGGCGCCGGAGCCATCAGCGGTCATTCAAGCAATTCTGGATCAAATTGGGCTTGCGTTGCTTTGCGTCCTTTTGCACTCTTTGGCTAGGAGGCCCGTCGTATGAAAACAATGACCGCCGCGTGTGCTCTCGGAATGGCCCTGGTGCTGTGTAACCTTGGGATATCAGGTGCCGAAGCCCGGGCGCGGAAAGCCCAGATCGTTCGGGAACCGCAGCAGAGGCTCATCGTCACGGCGCCCGTGCTCAGGCCGACGCCGTGGGATTACAATATCGTTCCGCGCTATCGTTATCGTCCTGAAGACGACAGGGTCGATCCCTACGGCCCGCCTTTGGTGTCGTCGTGGGTCCGCTATGAGGGCTGGCGGTGGCCCTATTGGTGGTGAAGGCCAACGACGGACGCGGAATGGAATTTAGCTAGCTACCCGCCCTACAGATCATCCGCCGCAAGCCGCAGAAACTGCCGCTTCATCGCGTTGACCCTGGCGACATAGTTCGCGACGAGGTGATCGCCGCAGCGCTCGCCGGCGATCATCTGGAAGTGGCGGCGCGCGTAGGCTGTGGCAGGACCTGCGCCGCAGAGATGGATGAAGGCGGCCAGATCCTGCCTCTCGCGCGTGCTCGCCTTCACATCGCCCGCGCGGGCGAGAATTTCAGCGACATTGCGATCCAGATACACCGATGCCAGCTCGATGGCGTGGCTCGGGATCGCGCGGACATAGAAGCTGGTGAACCCGCAAGCAGTCTCCGTGACCGCGTTGCCGCGGATACAGAACCGCGCGGCGTCGGCGTAAGCTGGATCGGTCATCTGGAAAAGGCCGACGGCGCTGGAGGCGGGCCGGTAGATCGCGAGGGGATTAAAACTCCATCGCCAGCGCCAGTAGGTGCGCGCCACCGGATTGCCTGAACTCTCGACCTGCGCCAGCGCGGCCAGCAATTCGGGCGTGATCGTCGCGGTGGAATGCTTGCGGAACAGCGGCCCGTATTGGCGCCAGGTCTCTGATGGATCCTTGTCGAGGGCATTGCCGACAAGGACGAATAGCTCGGTCGGCTTGCGCATTGTTTGATAGGCGAGGTTCACCAGCACGACGACCGCAAGCAGCATCGCCACGCCGCCCGCGATCCGAACCATTCGCGGTGCGCGCGCGAATGTCTTTCGTGCCCACCGCGCGCCGCGCCGGAACTTGCGAATGCGAGGGAGGAGGCGCTTGCTTTTTCTGGGCATCGGTCTCGTGGGAGTGCATTGCGGAGACTGTGTACCTGGTTAACGCTGTCACCAGGCCTTGAAATCCGGCTTCTTTTCCTTCTGATCGCGTCTTTTCAGATGTCGGCTCCGTCTCCTACGGGAGCTCGAATCCTTGATGGAAGTAACCCGAGGTTGTACGCTGCGCCGCAGCAGGGTTAATTTTGTGTGAATGGATCGGCTGGGATGACCGTAATTGAAAGCGTGGTGTCGGCGGAAAGCGCGGACCGGAAAATGCCACCGGGCGTGCTTGTCGACGGTCCGGTGGTCGACGCCAAGTTTCGCGATTCCTACATCTCGTTCGTCATCATGATCGGAGGTTCGCTCGCGGCGCTGGTCTGGGCCTTCTGGCAAGGCATCGGCCGGGTGGAGATTGCGGTCTTCGCCGGCACGTTCGCGCTGTCCACGGTCGGGATCGGCTTCATGCATCGCTACTTCGTCCACCGCAGCTTCCGCTGCGGTCCGGTGATGCGGACGTTATTCGCGGCCATCGCCACGATGGCGGTGCAGGGCTCGATCCTGAAATGGGTGAGCAATCATCGCCGGCATCATCTTCACTCCGACAAGCCCGGCGACGTCCACAGCCCTTACTATGACGGCGACGGCAACCGCTATGTCACCTTCGCCAAGGGGATGATGCATGCGCAAGGCGGCTGGGTGTGGGACCAGGCCACTACCGACGCCGGATACTACGCCAAGGATATTCTGGCCGACCCGATCGCCATGTTCTTCACCAGGACACGCTGGTACTGGTACGCGCTCTCGGCGGTGATCATTCCGGGCGCGATCGGCTACGCGTTCGGCGGCGTGCACGCGATGACCGGCTGCATCCTGTTCTCAGGTCTGTTCCGCAGCTACCTCATGACGATGGCGACCTCGCTGGTCAACTCGGTCTGCCATAGCGACGGCCGCTACGGCTACCGCCGCTTCGCGCTCGAGGATGGCACGACCAACGAGCTGGTGACCACGATCCTCACCTTCGGTGAAGGTCTCCACAACAACCATCACCGGTTTCCGCGCGACGCCTATCTTTCGCACGCCTGGTACGAGATCGACATCAACGGCCTGATCATTCTGGGGCTCGGGAAACTCGGCCTCGTGCACGACATCTTTGCGGCCGGAAGCCGGACGCTTCGCTCTGGAGATTCCGACGGCGGAAAACGTCCGATACCAGACACGGAAGCTATGGTCTGACTCCGCGCCGTCGGCTCATCCGCCCTGCGGGCTCACCAATCCGGATCGCCGTAGTAGGGATCGACCATATAGGGCGGTGGCATCCAGGGCCCTCGCGACGGCCTGGGCCGCCGAGGTGCGGCCGCTTGGACGTGCGGCCGTGCAGGCGCAGCGGTATCGTTGTTCATCACGCTCCGCGCGGCGGACTTCGCGGATGCAGATGCGGATGACGTCGTCAGTTGCGTTTGCAGCGCCTGGACCTGTGCGGCGAGGCGCGCATTGTCCGCCGCATCCTTCTCCTGCGCCGCCTTGAGGTGTTGAATGGTGTCGGCCTGCTCGCGCAGTGTCTGCTCGTTGCGGCTTTTCAGTTGCTCGAGCTTTCCGTTGATGCTCGCAAGCTCGTTGGTGATGGTCTTGAGCGATTGCGCGAGATCAGACGACGACGGGTCAGGCGTTGTGGCGCCAGTTCTTGAAGCGTCGGATCTTGAAGCGTCAAACCCTGCAGCGCTCTCCGTGTCCTGGCCGACCGACGGCGCGGGCACCGTGCCGGGCTCATCCGCGGCAGCCAGCTGCACCGCCGGCGGTTGCGTCGGACTTTCAACCGCGGAGGCTTGCGGAGGCCTGGCGGCCGGCGGAGCCCATCGCGCCATGATCGACCTGGTCATCGACTTGGCCTCATCGCGATAGTGCGAAGCGAAGGCGGCACCGAGAATGCCGATCGCCAGCACGAGGCCGACCAAGACGCGCAGCATGGGCCGATTTCTTTTCAGGCCGTGATCGCGAACCTTGCTATCCGGCGCCGGCGCCGCGGCCTTGGGGGTCTTGTCCTCGGAAGTCTTGTCCCCAGGAGCCTCGACAGCCTCAGCCGCCGCGCCTGCTCGCGAGGACCGCGGGCCTTCGTTGCCGCGTTCCATTCCGGAAACCATCCGGTCCAGCCGGGCAAGGTCTTCCTCGGCGCTCTTGATCTTGTCGTAGGCCCGCGCCAGCCCGCCATCGGCGCGCACCGCGTCCGGCTTGGGGGCGTCAGGCTTCTGGTCATCAGGCTTCTGGTGATCAGGTTTGGGGTCGTTCGCTTCGGGCACCGATGCGCTCTCGATCCAGTCGGGCGTCAATGGGAGTGCGGCAGTCCGATCGTTGGAACGATAGGTCGCGCCGCTGCACCACACAACGCGCATGCGGAGGAGAAATTATGGCGGCTCATAGGTTCGGGGGCCGGCTCTGCCGCGATCGTAATTGTGGTGGCGGCCATCAATAGCGGCTGCCGCTGCACTTTTGCTGCGTGATCCAGTCCGACAATGTTTTCGGTCTGGATTTCTCGGTCCGGCCCGGTGGTGCCTTTGGATTGTCGCGGATGCCTTTGGTCGGACGGGTGCGCGGCGCATCCGTTGCGTGGACGCTCCTCAAGGCAGTCGTCGATGCCTCAGCGGCTTCCTTCTCCAGGCGCAACTGCTTCAATCGCGCCATCTTGAGGCGCTCTGCCTCGACTTCGGGTCGTTCGGCGAGCCCTGGCTTGTGTTGAGCAAGCTCGGCCGGGACCAGGACACCGAGAATGGTCGTCTCGCCGAGCGCCTTGCAGGCTTCGAGCCGATGCAGTCCCTCGACCAGAACGAGGCGGTCTCCGTCGCGCCGAATGGAAATGGGGGCCTGTTGTCCGATGTCCAGAATACTTTCCGCAATCTCCCCGACGATCTCGGGCTTGATGGCTTTCTTCTGCTTCGTGGGAACGAAGATCTTTTCGATCGGGAAGCTTTCCGGCTTGGGCATAACTCGACTCCGCTTCTACCGGGTCCGTCGGAACCCATGCCGGTGGTGTCCTGAGTTTAGGAGGGAAGGGCGCGAGCGCAAAGGCAATTCAGCTCGTAGGATGGGTTGAGCTCTTGCGAAACCCATCAACAGTCTTGGTGGAACGATGGGTTTCGCAAGTGCTCAACCCATCCTACGGGCTATTGTGTGGGAGAGGTTGACGGTTCTCGGACGCCTCTTGTGGATTCCGAAGATCGTTCAAGCGAGCCTTCGCTGCCTTTTTTGCAGATTTGACCTTGTTGAGATGATCCTTGTTGTCTTCAACCTTGTAACCCGGAATGGCGAATTCGTAGTATTTCAGGGCCATCTCAAGATCGGAAATTGCTGTATCTTTCTCGGCTACCTCAGCGTGAAGAAAGAATGCCAAGCCAATACAAAATTGGGCATCGGATGTGTAGGCGCCTCCTTCCTCCGAGATCGCCAACACTACCTCGTGTGCCTGAATTGACCGGGTCAGATAGATTTCTCTCCGGCTGTCTGTAATGAACCTTGCCTGATCGAGCAGGACCCGACCTAGCGACATTTGTGTTCGCATTGTATGTGGATGAAGCAGCGTCTCTGGATAAGCTTCTAAGGATGCCCTAAAGGCCGCTATCGACTGTATCCTTAGGAAGCGAGCTGACGCCGGATCCGTAGTCTGAACTTCTTCGGCACTTTCGGCAAGCGCGGCACCCAAATTGTAATGGCAAGCAGACCACAGATCGATTTGGCCTTCTTGGGCGCTTAATTCGAGCGCCCGGCGAAGCGATTTCTTTGCTAGCTCTGCGAATGCCTTGCGGTCGCTACCATCACTTGAACGAGAGAGCTGCGAGTAAGCGGCTGACAGACTGCTTTGCAGGTAAGTGTGAGATCGCGCATTATCGACCCGGGCATCTTGGGCGGCGTGCTCATAAGTTCGTATAGCCGAGCGCAGGTCGTCTATTGCGTTTTCGCGATTGCTTTCGGCGCGTGCAAGATAACAATTTCCAACGAGAATTTGTAAATTGGAATAGTCCTCATTCTCGATATCGCTATCCGCGTACTCGATCGCTTCTTTGGAAGTCTGTATTGCAGCATCATAAAGGGATGCGTCATTTATAGCGCGAGCTTGAACTTGTTGCAGTGTTGCTAGCCGATATTTGGCCACCACCCATTCTGCTTTATGCTCTTCTAGAATAGTAAGTCCAATTGCTCTTTCAGCCAGCAAAATGGCATGCTCAAAATTCGGCGATAACGTTCTTCTCTCGTACTCGTAAATTTGACCGGCAGACAATTCCAGAATTGAGGCGACGCGGCGCTTGTCGAAACCATAAAAATACTCCGCCGCCTTATAGTAGTGGTCAGCTGCAGCAGATCGCTGGCTATTAAAGAGGGCTGCGTCTCCCCGAGCAAAGCGTATATCTGATTGGGCCTCGACTTCCTCAAGAGTTCGCTCTTCCTGCTGAATATCTTCTGCTGCCGCAAGGAGTTCATCTGCCTTGTCAAAGCTGCCCGCTTCAATCTCGCTGTTGGCTGCCGCTATTTGATTGTGAATGGCCTCTGTCAGTCCATCAATCTTCCTCAGGCGAGCTTGAAGGACTTTCAGCTCTTCAGCTTTGCTCTTCAAATAGTTGAACAACTCGCCGTCCGAAGCATTTGGATTTTCATGACCAAAACGCAACGAAAGGTTTTCTATTAATTGTCGAGAGAGGCCGATTTCAGCCGCCTCTTGGCTGGTGAAGAGCTTGTTGAGCCGACAGGCTGCAAGTTCGTCTTCGCGGATATCGAGCGCTACGACCAGCGCGTCGATTGTTTTCGCGTGGGGGCGATTTACCGTACCCGTTTCCAGGTCGTTAATCCGGCGTACCTTGCTCTCATCGTCAAATGCGCGGATTGCAAGTTCTTTTTGGGTTAGTCCCTCTTGGCCCCGTTTTTTTCGGACGAGCTCACCAAAAGCCTGTCCATATGTCCGATCCATCCGAGCCCCTCTAAATCGTCGTCCTTCAGCTTATGAATCCGCGCTATTCGGCAGTCCCCAAAGAGCTCGCATCGCTAAAAAACAGATGTCGCCATTTGGCGGGTTGCGAGAAATCGGAGGTGTAACGGCATGCAATTAAGGGTTGATATAATATACTTAGGCATGGGGATTGCCTACCTTTTCGCCATCCTTGGTTTGGAAAAGAACGTGGTTTTTGGGCCCTTGGCTACCAGCTATCTTCTTCTCGCCACCAGACACAGAGGTTGGAAATGCTAAGAAAAGGGCGGCCTCTCGGCCGCCCTTCGTGGATGCACGGGACAAGCCCGGCATGACAATCGTTGCAATGCTCTACGCCCTCACGAACACCCCGTCGTGCTGCCACAGGTATCGCACTTCATACACGTCCCATTCCGCACCAGCGTGAAGTTGCCGCACTCGCCGCACATTTCGCCTTCGTAGCCTTTTGCTTTCGCTTCCGCGCGGCGCTCGGCCTTGCTGGGGAGTGCGACTTGCGCGCTGCCGGACTTGCTCCACTGGAGGGCTTCGAGCTTCTCCGTGGGAGACAAATCGTGGCTGGCTTCCTGCTTCAGCGCGACCGCGCCTTCCAGGGCATCGCGGGCGGTGGCGCCGTGGGAGGCGAGCGAGGTGACCTTGCTGCCGCCGGCGGGCGCGCTGTCATTGCCGGATGCGACCGCGGCGGAGCCGCTGCGCATCACGAACAAATTGTCGGTGCGCGAGCGGGTGAGGCCGCGCGAGACCAGCCTGGTCGCCTGGTGGTTCGCCTCCTCCGGCTCCTTGCCTTCCTCGACGCCCTTGCCCAGCGCGTCGAAGTTCGACTCGGTCGGATCGACATGGGCGAGGTCGAAGCGCGACATGTAGCTTACCGCCAGCTCGCGGAAGACGTAGTCGAGGATCGAGGTCGCGTACTTGATGCTGTCGTTGCCCTGCACGGGGCCCGCGGGCTCGAAGCGGGTGAAGGTGAAGGCGTCGACATATTCTTCGAGCGGCACGCCGTATTGCAGGCCCAGCGACACCGCGATGGCGAAGTTGTTGATGAAGGAGCGCAAGGCCGCGCCTTCCTTGTGCATGTCGATGAAGATCTCGCCGATCCGGCCGTCGTCATATTCGCCGGTACGGAGATAGACCTTGTGGCCGCCGACGACCGCCTTCTGGGTGTAGCCCTTGCGGCGATCCGGCATCTTCTCGCGCTCGCGCATCACGATGATGCGCTCGACCAGCTTCTCGACGATCTTTTCCGAGACCTGGGCGGTCCGCGCCGCCATCGGCTTGTCGTAGAGATTCTCGACCGCATCGTCCTCGTCCTCATCGTCGCTGATGAGCTGGGAGTTGAGCGGCTGGGAGAGCTTCGAGCCGTCGCGATAGAGCGCGTTGGCCTTCAGCGCCAGCTTCCACGACAGCATGTAGGCGGACTTGCAATCCTCCACCGTGGCGTCGTTCGGCATGTTGATGGTCTTGGAGATCGCACCCGAGATGAAGGGCTGCGCCGCGGCCATCATGCGGATGTGGCTCTCGACCGAGAGATAGCGCTTGCCGACCTTGCCGCAGGGATTGGCGCAGTCGAACACCGCGTAATGCTCAGCCTTGAGGTGCGGAGCACCTTCCACCGTCATCGCGCCGCAGATGTGGACGTTGGCCGCCTCGATCTCGCGCTTGGTGAAGCCAACGGCCTGGAGCAGGTCGAAGCCGGGTGCTGCGATTGCCTCGGCACCGATGCCGAGCTGGTCGCGGATGAAGTCTTCGCCAAAGGTCCACTTGTTGAAGGCGAACTTGATGTCAAAGGCGGTCGGCAGGGCCTTTTCGACCTTGGCGATCGCCTCATCCGTAAAACCCTTGGACTTCAGCGTCGAGACGTTGATGCCCGGCGCGTTGGAGAGCGAGCCGTGGCCGACGGCGTAGGCCTCGATCTCGGCGATATCAGCTTCGCGATAGCCGAGCGTGCGCAGCGCCGCGGGAACCGCGCGGTTGATGATCTTGAAGTAGCCGCCGCCGGCGAGCTTCTTGAACTTGACCAGCGCGAAGTCGGGCTCGATGCCGGTGGTGTCGCAATCCATGACCAGGCCGATCGTGCCGGTCGGCGCGACCACCGTGGTCTGGGCGTTGCGATAGCCGTGCTTCTCGCCGAGTTCGAGCGCCCCATCCCAGGCCGCTTGCGCATGCGTGACGAGGTCGGCCTGCGGGCAGGAGACCAGGTCCATCGGCACCGGGTTGACGCTGAGCGCCTCGTAGCCGGAGGTCTCGCCATGCGCGGCGCGGCGGTGGTTGCGGATCACGCGCAGCATGTGCGCGGCGTTCTTCTTGTAGCCGGGGAAGGTGCCGAGCTCGGCCGCCATTTCCGCAGAAGTCTTGTAGGTGATGCCGGTCATCACGGCGGTCAGCGCGCCGCAGAGCGCGCGGCCTTCCTTGCTGTCATAGGAGAGACCCATGGTCATCAGCAGGCCGCCGATATTGGCGAAGCCGAGACCGAGCGTGCGGAACTCATAGGAGAGCTCGGCGATCGCCTTCGACGGGAACTGCGCCATCATCACGGAGATTTCGAGCACGACGGTCCAGAGCCGGCAGAGGTGCTCGTAGCCCTCGACGTCGAACCGCTTCGTGGTGGCGTCGTAGAACGTCAGCAGGTTGGCGGACGCCAGGTTGCACGCGGTGTCGTCCAGGAACATGTATTCCGAGCACGGATTGGAGGCGCGGATGTCGCCGGACGCCTTGCAGGTGTGCCAGTCGTTCATGGTGGTGTTGAAGTGCAGGCCCGGGTCGGCCGACGCCCAGGCGGCGTAGCCGATCTTTTCCCAGAGATCGCGCGCCTTCAGGGTCTTGGTCACCTTCTTGGTGGTGCGGCCGATGAGATTCCAGTCGCCGTCGGTTTCGACCGCGCGCAGGAAATCGTCCTTGAGCGAGACCGAATTGTTGGAGTTCTGGCCGGACACCGTGAGATAGGCTTCCGAATCCCAGTCGGTGTCGTAGACGTCGAACTGGATGTCCTTGTAGCCCTGCTTGGCGAACTGGATGACGCGCTTGATGTAATTGTCAGGCACGAGCGAGCGGCGCGCGAGCTTGATCTCGCGGCGCAGGGCAGGGTTCTTCTCGGGGTCGAAGCAATCGTCGCCCGAACCTTCGCAGTTCACGCAGGCCTTGAGCACCAGCTTGAGGTGCTTCTGGTTGATCTTGGATCCCGTGACGAGAGCTGCGACCTTCTGCTCCTCCTTCACCTTCCAGTCGATATAGGTCTCGATGTCGGGATGGTCGGCATCGACCACGACCATCTTGGCCGCGCGGCGCGTGGTGCCGCCCGACTTGATCGCGCCCGCCGCGCGGTCGCCGATCTTGAGGAAGCTCATCAAGCCGGACGAGCGGCCGCCGCCGGAGAGGCGTTCGCCTTCGCCGCGCAGGCGCGAGAAGTTGGAGCCGGTGCCGGAGCCGTACTTGAACAGGCGCGCCTCGCGGACCCAGAGGTCCATGATGCCGCCCTCGTTGACGAGGTCGTCACCGACGCCCTGGATGAAGCAGGCGTGCGGCTGCGGATGCTCGTAGGAGGATTTCGACCGGGTCAGCTTGCCGGTGAAGGGGTCGACGTAATAATGGCCCTGGCCGGGGCCGTCGATGCCATAGGCCCAATGAAGCCCGGTGTTGAACCATTGCGGCGAGTTCGGCGCGACCATCTGCATGGTCAGCATGTAGCGGAGCTCGTCGTAGAAGGTCTGGGCGTCTGCGTCGGAGGAGAAGTAGTTGCCCTTCCAGCCCCAATAGGTCCAGCAGCCGGCGAGACGGTCGAACACCTGCTTGGCCGAGAGCTCGCTGACGAAGCGCTCTTTCTCGGGCAGGAGGGCGAGCGCCTCGGTGTCGGGCACGGAGCGCCACAGGAACGAGGGGACGGACTCTTCCTCGACCTTCTTCAGGCGCGCGGCAACGCCGGCCTTGCGAAAGTACTTCTGGGCGAGGACGTCGGAGGCGACCTGCGACCACTCGGTCGGGACCTCGACGCCGTCCAATTTAAACACGACCGAGCCGTCGGGATTCCTGATCTCCGACGTGGTCTGCCGGAATTCGATTCCCGCGTAGGGTGACTGTCCTACCGTGGTGTGGCGCCGCTCAATCCGCATGGTCTTGCCCCGTCCTATTTTTAGCCGGACCGCCTCCGCAAGGCGACCGGATCGATATTTCATTTCGCGAATCCCCGAAGGCGTTTCCGCCCCAAGGCTTCGCAGTTCAGCCGGTGGACCCGGCCCTTTTTCTCCCGGCGATGGTGAGGTGCGTGCACCTCTCACCGGCCGGCATGTCCGGATCCATCCGCCCCCAAGGGGATGAGCCTGACATGCGTTCAACGCCCCACAACGCCACTTCAACCAATTGCCATGCGAGCCTGTTGCCGGCCCGTTCTGGCGCCCTGGGAGACCGCTATCGCGGGCAGACAAGCCCTCATCCCGCTGCCTTTGGCTGGCTTGGCGGAGTGCTGTTTTGCAGACCCTTCGGGGAGTGCCGGCGGGACGCAAACACACTCGCGCCGAACGGATCGAAAACTAAGACTCTCCATTGCGCCCGTCAAGAACTAGTGCGAGTTCCTGAATCAAATACTAAATATGGTGGATTGTCGGGGATAACAGGGGGCAAGCCCGCACCTGTTCTTGAGCCAAGTATCGGTGAGTCCTCAGGGATTCCCAACCGAAAAAATTTGCATCCGGTGGTGCTGCGGAGGCTTCACCCCGCTGTTCACAGGGCAGGTATATTTTTGAGGACCGGGCTTGCCTCAACGGGACTCACGTGGGGTTACGGACGGTGAGGGCAGGCATGCCCGCCGGGGTGGTGGTGGAGCGCGCGAATCCGCGCCAAGCTGACCTCGATTTTGCCGGACACCCACATGCTTGATTCGACGCGACCGGGCTTGCGACCACGCATCGCCCCGGCCGGCCTGATGTTCCTCGCCATCACCTCGGTGGGCTGGGGCTTCAACTGGCCGGTGACGAAATTCCTGCTTTCCGAGCTGCCGCCGCTGACGCTGCGCGGGGTGACGGGGGTGCTGGGCGCAGTGCTGCTCGCAGCCCTCGCGCTGATCCGCCGGCAGAGTCTGAGGGTCGAGCCTGCGATCTGGCCGCGCCTGGTGACCGCCGCAATCCTCAACGTCACCGGCTGGATGGTGCTGATGGGCCTGGCGCTGCTCTGGCTGCCGGCCAGCGAGGCGGCGCTGATCGCCTACACCATGCCGGTCTGGGCCTCGCTGATCGCCTGGCCGGTGCTGGGCGAGCGGCCGACCTTGTTGCGCACCATCGGCCTGGTGATGGCCTTTGCCGGGCTTGCCTCGATCATGGGCGGCAACGGCGTTGCCGCCAGCGCGGAAAAGCTGCCGGGCATCATCATGGCGCTGTGCGGCGCGATCGGCTTCGCTGTCGGCACGGTGTTTTCCAAAAGGTACCCCATCCATCTGCCGCCGATCACGGCCGCGGCCTGGCAGATCGGGATCGGCTGCCTGCCGATCTCGATCATCGGCCTCGTCATCGAGACGACGCATCTGGAGCAGGTGACGCCGGTCGGCTGGTGGCTGCTGGTCTATTCGACCGTGGTGCAGTTCTGCATCGCCTATGTCAGCTGGTTCGCAGCCCTCGCGCGCCTGCCGGCCTCGGTCGCCGCGATCGGGACGATGGCGGTGCCGGTGATCGGCGTGGTGGCGTCGGCGCTGGCGCTGGGGGAGCCGATGGGAGCGGGGCAGATCGCCGCGCTGATCTTCACGCTGGCAGCCGTGGTGCTGGCGACGCGCTAGTTTAGCTTGCAGTCATCCCGCTGCCGTTCAGCGCTTTCCTGATCATCTCGGCGAGCTGGTTGCGGCGGTAGGGTTTTGTCAGCAGTATCACGCCGTCGTCGAGCTTGCCGTGGTGGACGATGGCGTTGTCGGTATAGCCGGAGGTGTAGAGCACCTTCAGGCCGGGGCGCCGTTTTGCCACTTCCTCGGCGAGCACGCGCCCGCTCATGCCGCCGGGGATGACGACGTCGGTGAACAAGAGATCGAACGGCTGGCCGGTCTCGATCAGCTCCAGCGCTGTCTTGCTGTCGGACGCCGCCACCGTCTTGTAGCCGAGGCTCTGAAGCTGCGCGGTGACGAAGTTGCGCACCAGCGGATCGTCCTCGACCACGAAAATGGTCTCGGCGCCGCCTTCGGCTTGCGGCGTCGCGGCGGCGACCACATCCGTCATGCCTTCGCCCGGCGGCAGATAGAGCTTGATCGTGGTGCCGTGGCCTTCCTCGCTGTAGATCTTGATGTGGCCGCCGGATTGCTTGACGAAGCCGTAGACCATGGAGAGGCCGAGGCCGCTTCCCTTGCCGACCTCCTTGGTGGTGAAGAACGGCTCGAACGCCTGCTGCTGGACCTCGGCCGGCATGCCGGTGCCGGTGTCGCTGACGGCGAGCATCACGTAAGGGCCGGGGCGCACATCCGGATTGTTCTGGGCATAGGCCTCGTCGAGCACGACCCGATGGGCCTCGAACAGCAGCTTGCCCCCGTTCGGCATGGCATCGCGGGCGTTGATCGCCATGTTGAGCACGGCATTGGTGAGCCGGGACGGATCGATGTGCGATGTCATCGGCCCCTTTTCCAGCACGGTCTCGATCTGGATCTGCTCGCCGAGGGTGGGGCGCAGGAGTTTTGCGATATCCGCGACCGCAGCGTTGATCTCGACGTTGCGCGGCTGGAGCGGCTGCCTGCGCGCAAAGGCAAGCAGATGCTGGATCAACTCGGCGCAGCGCTCGGCGGCCTCGTCGATCAGCCGCGCCGTGCGCTGGAGCTCGGGCTGGGCCTTCAGGCTCGCCACCAGCGTCTCGGTGTTGCCGGAGATGACGGTCAGCATGTTGTTGAAGTCGTGCGCGACGCCGCCGGTCAGCTTGCCGATGGCATCCAGCTTCTGCGACTGATACAGCTGCCGCTCGGTCTCGCGCGACATGGTCGCGTCGTGATACACCAGCACCGCGCCGGAAATCCTGCCTTGACCGTCCAGCATCGGCCGGCCGCTGATCATGAGATGGCGGGGTGAATTGCTGCTGTGCGGGCGGACGATCATCTCCATGTCTTCGAACTGCTCGCCGCGCAGCACGCGCGCCGACGGCAGCTCGTCGGGCTTGAGCGGGGTGACGCCGTCGCCCTGAAATACGTCGGACAGCGTGCGCAGATTGCGCAGGTTCATGCCGGTCCGGTGCAGCAATATGCGCTCCGCGGCCGGATTGGACAGAAGGACATTGCCCTCGGCATCGATGACCAGCACCGCCTCCGCCATGCTGCGGAAGGTGCTCTGAAGCACGTTGACCGACAGGCGCAGCTCGTCATGCGCGGTGACCAGATGCTCGGTGCGCTCGGCCACCGCGGCCTCGAGTTGCTGATTGGCGGCCGTGGTCTCCAATAGCGTGCTCTTGAGCGCGCCCTGGGTGCGCTGGCTCTCGCGCATCACCATCACGACCAGCAGCATGATCACGAGCGCGCCGGCGATATCGATGCCGAGCAGCACGATGCCGGTGCGGCGCGAATCCTGCGAGCGCGCGGCGAGCAATTGCTCTTCGCCCGCGCTCAGACGATCGAGGTTGCCCATCACCGTGTCCATCAGGCCGCGGCCCTCGCCCTTGCCCTGGAGCGTGGCAATGCCGGATTGGTCGTTGCCGGCGCGCAGGCGCATGGCCTCGGCGGCGATCTCCATCCGGCGCAGCGCCAGCGGCTCGGTGCCCTCCAGCAGCATGACCTGATCGGGATTGTCGCGCACGCCGCGCTTGAGATCGGCAAGTGCCGGCGCGATCTGGGCGTGTGCCGCCTGGAACTCCTCGCTGAAGCTCGGGCTGCCGTAGATTTCGTAGCCGCGTGCGGCACTCTCGGCGCGGCGCATCAGCAGGCGCAGATCGGAGATCTTCTTCAGCACCTCGATGGTGTGATTGACCCAGGCCGCATCGGACCGTGACTTGACGTCGAGGCCGATCGAGGCTGCGGTGATGATCAGGAGGATGGCAAGTCCAGTACCGAGAATGATGCGCTGCGTTGGGATCAAGGGGCTTCTTTCTTGTCCTTCGGCTGTGCACTTTCGCCCCCGAGGCATTCCCGGATGGTGGTCAGCAGCGCGTCCGGCGTGAACGGCTTGCGCAGGCAGCGTGTTGCGCCGAGCTCCAGCGCCATGCGGAGGAAATCAGGAGAGGGCGACGCGGATGACGCGAAGGCGTAGCCGGACATCGCGATCAGCGGTACCGCCGGCGCGCGCTCGTGAAAGATGCGGACGGACTCGAAGCCGCGCATGTGCGGCATGAAGATGTCAACCAGCATCACGTCGAAATTCTGTGTTTCGAGCGCAGCCAAACCCGTCTCTCCGCCGTCGGTCAACGTGACGTCGAAGCCCTGACGTTGGAGGAGGACCTCGATGGTCGCGCCGACCATCGGATCGTCATCGACCACGAGAATACGCGGCATGACATTTTCCAGTAATCGAAATCCCCATAGCCAAATTGATACAGGTGAATCGCGCGTCGGGTCAATTTTGGATTGGGTCAGGGTAGGTATGCACGGTGCGGTGATTAAAGGTCCGCGCGCCTCATCGTGGCGGACAGCGACCACGATGCGCTCGAAACAGTTGAGGTGCTCGACATGCGCGAAAAAGGCGCCGCATCGCTGCGGCGCCTCTCTTCAAGCGTTGTCGGTGTGCTTACGGGCAGGGATGACGCTGGCCGTCATAGCCGAGATAGGTGCCGGACGCCGGATCGTAGGATTTGTAGCGCTGTGCGCAATAGGCTGCGGAGTCGCCGCCGCTGTCGGGGACCACCGCCACTGACGGCTCATCATAATAGCTGTCGTCGCCATAGTAGTAGGGATCGTTGTAATAGCCGCCGCCGTAATAGGCGTACGAGCCAAGGCCGCCGATCGCAGCACCCGCCGCGACACCGGGCCAGAAGCCGCCGCCGCGATGGCGCCAGCCGCCGCCATGCCAACGGCCGCCGCCGCCATTCCAGTTGTGGCCCCCGGCTGCTGCGAAGCCGCGGCCGCCGCCGGTGAAAGCAGCGCCGCCACCCGGACGCACAGTTGTACCCGCCGCGAAGTTACCGCCGCCGCCGCCGATCCGCGCGCCGCCAAAGCTGCCGCCGCCCATTCGCGCGCCGCCGCCGCCGCCGCCAAAGTGTGCGCCACCACCGCCGCCACCAAAGTGTGCGCCACCACCGCCGCCACCAAAGTGTGCGCCGCCGCCGCCGCCACCAAAGTGTGCGCCGCCACCGCCGCCACCGATGTGTGCGCCGCCTCCGACCACCGCAGCCCGACTTTGTGCAAAGCTCGGCGTCGCCAACGGGATAACCAATGCCACTGCCGCAGCGGCGCTCAAGACTTTCAGACTTTTCATGATCAAAACTCCTTTTCCCGGAAGCAAACCCAATGAAGGGGCTGTAGTTCCTGGGATCACGGCGGTTTGCGTGCGCGGCAAGGGTCTCATGGGAACGCTGTATCCGGCATGAACGGATCGCGTCCGATTTGCGGCAGCGTCCGTGCCCGGAGCCGCATCCCGCAGCGGGGGGCGCCGCCGCACCCGCCGAACTGGACATTTCGCCGTCCGGATGGCATCAGGACCCGACGAAGCAGGGCCCTTGCCGTATGAAACAATTCTTCCTCAAGTTCTTCACCTGGTGGAATGGCCAGACTTTTGGCACCCAACTCTGGACCAGGCGGTACGGGGAGCTGGTCGGCCAGGACGAGCAGGGCAACCTCTATTATCGCACCCGCGGCGGGGTGATCGACCCGACGCTCGGCTTCGAGCGGCGCTGGGTGATCTACAACGGTTATGCCGAAGCAAGCCGGATCCCGCCGTCCTGGCACGGCTGGATGCATCATACCGTCGACGTGCCGCCGACGCAGGAGAACTATCAGCCGCGCGAGTGGGAAAAGCCGCACCAGCCGAATCTCACCGGCACGGCCAACGCCTACCGCCCCTCGGGTTCGACGCTCGCCAGCGGCAAGCGGCCGAAGGCGACCGGCGACTATCAGCCCTGGACGCCTGGCTAGGCTTCCGATTCCCGTCCGATTCCTTCGTGGGAGTGGATGCACCCGCATCCGCCTCACCCTGCTGTGGACAACGCGAACAGCGGGGATGATTCCTGCGCGCTCGTTGCAGCCATGCGAGCGACGCGGCTCAATGGCGCATCTTACGGAGATGGGAGACCATCGCGTTCGGTTCGGGCAACAGTTCGCGACTGTCCCGAGATGCAGCGGCCGCCGACCAGGACTCGATCGGGAGATAGGCCCCCGGTCTGGAAGCTCCGAAATCGCCCGATGAAATGTGCAGCCGCCGTAAGGCAGGAAAGGCCGCTTGGGAAACCGAGCGGCCTTTTTCTGGTGTGACGAGTTGCGTGTCCCGGACGCGCTGCAGCGTGTAACGCTGCAGCGCTGAGCCTGGACCCATGTAGCAGCGACACGTGTGGTTTCCTGGGGCCCGGCTCTGCGGAGCGTCACTGCATGCCGCACCGCGTCCGGGACACGAGAGGGGCTACATCACCCGTTCGGCGGCGCGCTTCACCGCTTCCAGGCGGCGGGCCTGGTTTGGGGCGCCGCGCTCTTTCAGCAAGGCCAGCACTTCGGCGGGCGCGGTATCGGGCGAGCCTGCATTGAACGGCGGAGCGGGATTGTATTCGAGCTGAAGCTGGATCGCTTCCGCCGTGGTGCGATCGACCAGGATCGACACCAGGGTCAGCGCGAAATCGATTCCCGCGGTGACGCCGCCGCCGGTGATGCGGTTGCGGTCGATGCAGACGCGCGTCTTGGTCGGCGTTGCGCCGAACTGGCCTAGCATCTCCATCGCGCTCCAATGGGTGGCGGCGCGGTAGCCCTTCAAGAGGCCGGCAGCGCCCAGCGCCAGAGATCCCGTGCAGACCGAGGTGACGTATTTGGCGCCTTCGGCCTGCCGGCGCAGGAAATCCAGCACCTCCTCGTCATTGAGCAGATCGTTGGTGCCGCCGCCGCCGGGCACGCAGATCACGTCGAGCTGCGGGCAATCGGCGAAAGTCGTGGTTGGCGTCAGCGTCAGCACGGAATCGCTCGGCACCGGCTCGATCCGCTTCCAGATCAAATGCAGTTTTACGCCTGGGACCGACGAGAACACCTGCAAGGGGCCGGTGAAGTCGAGCTGAGTGACGCGCGGGAACACCAGAAGTCCGATCTGGAGCGGTGTCGACATGAGAGCCTCCAACTATGTGCTTGACGTCGGCAAATTGGCATGATGCCGTCCTGTCCAAAATGGCATTTTTCCCTCACTTTCGGACATCACCGATGATCGGCATCCTGATCTTCCCGGATTTCCAGTTGCTCGATGCGGCCGGCCCGATCTCGGTGTTCGAGATCGCGGCACGTGCCACCGGCAAAGCACCCGCGATCCGGGTGCTCGCGTTGAACCCAGGGCCTGTGCGCAGCTCGTCCGGAGTTGAAATGATGGCGCGCGATTTCAAGTCGGCGAATGCGATCACGACCCTGGTCGTGGCGGGCGGCGCAGGCGTCACGGATGCGGCGCGGTGCGAGGTCACGCGCGGCTTCGTGCAGCGGCTGGCACGGCGCGGCGTGCGGGTCGCCAGCGTCTGCTCGGGCGCCTATGTGCTGGCCGAGGCGGGCCTGCTCGACGGCCGCCGCGCCACCACGCATTGGGGCCGCACGCGAGATTTCGTCGCGCGCTATCCCAAGGTGAAGTTCGAGCCGGACCAGATTTTCACCCGTGACGGCAATGTGTGGACGTCCGCCGGCATCACCGCAGGTATCGATCTCGCGCTCGCGATGGTGACCGAAGACCATGGCGAGGAGATCGCGCAGGCAACCGCGCGGCAGCTCGTGCTGTATCATCGCCGCAGCGGCGGCCAGTCGCAATTCTCCTCGCTGCTGGAGTTGAAGACGCCGAACGGCCGGTTCGGTGCATTGCTGTCCTGGGCGCGCGAGAACCTCGATGCGCGCTTGACGGTCGAAGATCTCGCCGACCGCGCCGGCATGAGCGCGCGGCATTTTGCCCGCGCCTTTGCCGCCGAGACCGGCACGACACCCTCCAAGGCCATCGAGCGCTTGCGGATCGAGGTGGCGCGCGAACGCGTGCAGTCCTCGCGCGAGGCGATCGAGCTCGTCGCAGAGGCGACCGGCTTCCGCGACCCCGAGCGCATGCGGCGCGCCTTCATCCGCGCCTTCGGCCAACCGCCGCAGGCGCTGCGGCGTGCGGCAAGGGCCAACTAGTTTCGCCGGAAGCTGGAGTTCGTGGCGGGCGGCTGCGCCCCATCCCGGCAGTACCTTGTGTGCATTTTTGCACAGATCAGGGAACCAAAGCTCCCGCTTCGGCTTGATGTGCGCCACCCGAAGTGGATGGAGGTAAGCGGTGAATACTGAGTTGCTCGTCATCATGGTTGTGGAAGACGATCCGCTTATCCAGACAATCGTAGAAGAGGCATTAGCCGAGGGTGGCTTCCACCCGGAGGTTGCTTCATCCGGGGAGGAAGCGCTCACACTTCTCCAAAACGAAGAAAGCAAATATCTGGCCCTGATCACCGACGTGAACCTCAGCGGTGCTCTCACCGGCTGGGACGTTGCCAGGCGCGCAAGAGAACTCAATCCCCACATTCCCGTGGTCTACATGACCGGTGCCGCCGCCGATGATTGGCCGTCCCTTGGCGTTCCTCACAGTATGCTCCTGCAAAAACCCTTCGCCCCGGCACAGGTCGTGACCGCGACCTCACAACTCCTCAACCAAGTTCCGCCAACACACGAGTAAGGTCGCAGTGACACGTCAGTAGCGCGCCGCGCTCGGCTTCACGGGCGCCGGCAGTTTCCATATTCTCTGGCAACGCCGTGCGGCCGTGCATCAGCTGATAATTTTCATCTCATCGCCAGGTCGTGGTCTCTTTTTTGCAGTTGCAGGAGTCGCCCGCGCTGTCAGCCGCCGCGCGATCGGCGTCAGCATGTATGGCGCCATGTGAATTGGAAACTGCGTCATCGCGAAATAGAGCCATGTGGTGGGCGGCAGCGCGCCGGCGGTCGCGGCCAGCATCAGGCCCAGATTGCGCTGTGACACCATCAGCCCGAGCGCCAGCGCGCGCTCATAGCCGATGCGGCGGAACAGCAGCGTGGTGATCGCGAGCAGCGTGAAATAGATCGTGAAGGACAGCAGCGCCAAGCCGATAGTGAACACCGGCTGGGCCACGAGGTCGCTCGCAACGTCGCCCATGATCGCGGCCGCGAAAATCAGCAGGATGACGATGTTGAAGCCGTCGATCGGCCGCCTGTGGCGCTGGATCGCGGCCGCGCCGAAGACCCAGCGGATCACGGTCGCTGCAAGCAGCGATGCCGCGAGGATGCCGATCAGTTTCAGGCCGAGCGTGGCCGGCGTGACGCTGAGCATGTCGCCGAGGAACAGGCTCGCGAACAGCGACGCGGTGAACGGCACCAGCGCGGTCGCGGTCACCAGCGTGACCAGAACGAGCGTGGCATCGAGGCCCATCAGTGCGGCCAGCGCCGGCGAGGCCATCATCGGCGAAGCCATGCTCTGGAGCATCAAGGCCAGCGCAAGGCCGGGCGAGCGCGCGGTGAGACCGGTGACATGGACGATCAGTCCGACGATCACAGGCACGCCGATCACGGTCCAGGCGGTCGCGGTCGCGACCAGCGCCGGCCGGCGCAAATGGCCGGAGAGCGCGGCGAGATCGACCCGCATGAAGGAGATGCAGAGCAGGACGAAAATCGCCTCGGTGACGTAAGGGCGCAGCAACGCCCCGAGCGGCGGCACCGCGAGCGCGATGAAGACGACGGCAGCCACAGCGCGGGTGCCCTGGCCGCCGAGCCATGTCAGCCCGCGCAGCGGGAAGGCGAAGAGGTTTTGAAAGACGAATGGCATGCGGGAGGCGGCGTCAGCCCAATCCCTTCAGCCACGCGCCGATCTCGCTCACGGCGACATTGGCCTCGCGCAGCAATTTGCCCATCGTGAAGAAGCCGTGGAATTGGCCGGGATAGTGCGTGGTGGCGACGGGCACGCCGGCTTGCCTGAGGCGCTCGGCATATTCGTCGCCTTCGTCGCGCAGCGGATCGGCGCCGGCGGTCAGCACATAGGTCGGCGGCAGGCCGCCAAGGTTTTGCGCGCGCGCCGGCGAGGCGCGCCAATCGTCGACGTCGGCGGCGCCATTGAGATAATGGTCGCGGAACCAGCGGATTACCGAATGCGTCAGCAGCACGCTGGTCTCGGGCTCGCTGTGCGAGCCGTGCGTCATGGCGAAATCGACGGCAGGGTAAATCAACACCTGGCCCGCGATCGCGGGGCCGTTGCCGTCTCGCGCAGCAAGCGCGACGACTGCGGCGAGATTGCCGCCGGCGCTGTCGCCGCCGATCGACAGGCGCGCGGCGTCGACGCCGAGCTCGCGGGCGTTGGCGGCGATCCATTTGGTCGCGGCGATCGCGTCATCGGCTGCGGCGGGAAATTTGTGTTCGGGCGCGAGGCGGTAGTCGACCGAAATCACGATCAGCGCCGCTTCGACCGCGAGCTGGCGGCAGACGACGTCGTGGGAGTCGAGATCGCCGATCACCCAGCCGCCGCCATGGAAGAACACCAGCGCCGGGGACAAGCCGTCATGCCGGCGCGGGTCTTTCGGAACGTAGATGCGGACCGGGATCGTTCCGTGCGGTGCCGGGATCGCCAGCGGCGTGACGCGCGCAAGTTCCGGTGGCTCGGGATTGGTCGCAAAGCGCGCCTGCGTGTAATAGGCGCGCGCTTCCGGAGCGGTCAGGGTCTCGTAGGCGGGGCGGCCCGCCTCCTGAAAGGCCGTGTAGACGGCGGCGGCGTCGGGATCGAGCACAACAGGCATGGGGAAGCGACCTTACGGGTTTCCAGCGATCGTTGGATGTCGTTTTCGGGGAGCGGTGCCGCCTCTTCGGGGACGCCGCCGGCAAGGGGCGTTCGGACTATCCCATCCGGGGGCCGATCTGGCCAGACCGGGCCGGGAAGGGCAGGGATGCCGCCCTTCCCCCGCCGTATTCGCCGTGTTAACCGGATGGCCTGCGAGCGGCGGTATCCCCTGTAGAATGTCCAGCAAGCCCGATTCGCTGTTGAAGCCGCGCGAGATGTTTCGAACCTTTACCCTGACAGGTCTTGCGGCGCTTCTGGCCGCCACCGCACTGACGGCTGCGACGCCGGCTCAGGCGCAAATCGGCACGATCTTTTCCGATCCGCCGCCGCTGCGACCGCCCGGCAACATTCCGCGTGGCCAGCCTCAGCCGCAGCAGCAGATCCCCGATGACGATGAAGAGGTGCCGGAGCTGCCGCCGCAGGGCCGTGTGCTGCCGTCCCGCCCGATGCCGCCGCCGGGCCGGCAGGGTAATGTGATGCCGGGGCCGGTCGAGACCCAACCCCTGGCGCCGCCCCCTGGCTCGGCCGCCGCTCCGCCAAACCAGCCGCCGTCCGTTGCGGTCGCTCCGCCCAATCCGCAAGGCGCCCTGCAGCCGGGCGCGCCCGGTCAGCGCCAGCCGCAGCAGAAGGGCGGACCGGGTGGTACTGTGCCGCAGACGCCGGCGACCCTGCAGCCGGGCGACGAGGTCGTCACCGAACCGCCGGCCCAGAAGATCGTGAACAAGAAAGCGACTTTCTCCGGCCTCGACAAAATCACCGGCCGCATCATCAATTTCGACGAGGATATCGGCGAGACCGTGCAGTTCGGCGCGCTGCGCGTCAAAACCGACGCCTGCTACACGCGGCCGGCGACGGAGGCCGCCAACACCGACGCCTTCGTCGAGGTCGACGAGATCACCTTGCAGGGCGAGGTGAAGCGCATCTTCTCGGGCTGGATGTACGCGGCAAGTCCGGGCCTGCACGGCGTCGAGCACCCGATCTACGACATCTGGCTCACCGACTGCAAAGAGCCGCAGCAGACCATCGCGACCGCGGCGCCGGATCCCGGCACCAAGCCGGCTGCGCCGCCGCCGCCCGCGCAGAAGAAGTCCGCGCCCAAGCAGGTGCAGCAGCGTCCGCCGCAGCCGTTGCCGCCGATTCAGCAGCAGCAACCGGCACCGCCGCCACCTCCGCCGCCCGAGCAGCGGCCGGGTCTGTTCGGTATCCCGGGGTTTGGCCGCTAGGCCAAATCCCCCGGATTCGGCCGGTGATATCCCTGATTATTGCCGTGAGGCGATGATCTCGAGCGCGCGTGCGCCCGGGATCGCTTCACCGGCGGAGAGCTTCAGGAAATCGCCAGGCTCGCCCGCGAGCGCCTTGTCGAGCAGCGCGGTGTAGCGCCGCCGCGAAATCTCGGCCGCACCAAAACTCTTCAAATGCTCGGTGACGTATTGGGTGTCGAGCAGTTCGAAGCCGCCATGGATCAGCCGCGCGACCAGATGCACCAGCGCGACCTTCGAGGCATCGCGCGCGCTGTGGAACATGCTCTCGCCGAAAAAGGCCCGCCCCAGGCTGACGCCGTAAAGCCCGCCGACGAGGTCCTCGCCCTGCCAGGCCTCGACGCTGTGGCAATGGCCAAGCTCGTACAGGCCGCCATAGAGGTCGCGGATGCGCTTGTTGATCCAGGTGTCCTCGCGCCCGGCCTGCGGCGCGGCGCAGCCCGCGATCGTGGCCTTGAACGCAGTGTTGACGGTCACGCGGAACGAATCCGAACGCACGGTGCGCGCGAGCCGCGAGGCCACGCGAAATCCCTCGAGCGGGATGACGCCGCGCAACTCCGGCTCGACCCAGAACAGGGTCGGATCGTCGGCGCTTTCGGCCATCGGAAAGATGCCGCAGGCATAGGCGCGCAGCAGTACGGCTGGCGTGATTTCAGACGGGGCAGAGTCGCGCGAAGTCATGGCTCGCGACAATAGCAGGATCGCAATGCGGTTGCGATGGGCGGTGCGGGTCAGCTCGCTGCGGCAGTATTGGGCTTGACGGGGCCCGCGGGCACACGGCGGAACCTCAACATGATGCGGGTTCCGGAATGGGTGGGGTCGCTCTCGACCGAAGCGTCGAGCTTGGTGGCCATGGCTGCGACGATGCGCTGGCCCATGCCGGTGGAGCGCGGATCGGCCTTGACGTTGTCGCCGACGCCGTCATCCCTGATCGCCAGCAGCAGATCGTCGCCCTGCGAGGTCAGCTCGACATGGATCGGGCCGGCGCCGTCAGGATAGGCGTATTTCACCGCGTTCATCACCAGCTCGTTGACGATGATGCCGACGGCGACCGCACGGTCCGGATCGATCTCGACCGGTTCGGCCTTCAGCGTCAGGCGCGACATCCGGTCGCCTTCGGCCGAGCGGCGGAGATCCTCGAGCAGCGAGTCCAGATACTGGTTCAGCACCACGCTCTTCAGGTCTTGCGAGGTGTAGAGGCGGCGGTGCACCTGCGCGACCGCGGCGACGCGGCCCATCGCATTGGTCAACGCCGCCTTGACCTCGTCCTGCGCGGCGGAGCTTGCCTGTAGATGCAGCAGCGAGGCGATGATCTGGAGCGAGTTGCCGACGCGGTGGTTGACCTCGCGCAGCAGCAGTTCGCGTTCGGCGGCCAGCGCTGCGTAGCGGTCGCGCGAGGCATGGATCTCGGCTTCGGCCTCCTCGCGCGCCTTCTGCAATTCGGCCTGGCGCAGCGCGCCCTCGGCCGCGACGTGAAGCAGGGGGATGAAGTCGCCCTTGACGTCCTTGACGAGATAATCGGCCGCGCCCGCCTTCAGCGCCGTCACCGCGATGCTGGAATCCTGCGAGGCCGTGACGAACACCACGGGGGGTGCGCCGGGGATCGCCATGATCTGCTCCAGCGTCTCCAGCCCGTCGAGGCCGGGCATGTACTGGTCGAGCGCGACGACGTCGATGCCGCCGGTCGTCCCCGCGCGGCGGATGAGCTCGAGGCCTTCCTCACCGCTTGCGGCATGAAGGACCTTGTAGCCGCGCCGTGTCAGGCCGCGATCGACCAGGCGCGCCAGCGCGCCGTCGTCGTCGATGTAGAGCAGTGTTGGCGTGCGCTGGTTCATGAGGCGGCGGACGGGACCTGGATGACCGAGAAGAACAAGCCGAGCTGCCGGATGGCATTGGCGAAATTCTCGTAGTTCACGGGCTTGGTGATGTAAACGTTGCAGCCGAGCTCGTAGCAGCGCTTGATTTCCTGGGAATCGTCGGTGGTGGTCAGCACCACCACGGGCGAGGCCTTCAGATATTTGTTCTCCTTGATCTGCTTCAGGATGTCGATCCCGGTCATGTCGGGGAGGTTGAGATCGAGCAAGATCAGGAGTGCATTGCCCTTCTGCACGAGCCCGCTGCCGTCGGCCCCGAACAGGTGCTTCACCGCGTCCGTACCGTTGGCGAAGGAGATGATCTCGTTGTTGACGCCGGAGCGGCGGATGTTCCGCTCGATCAGTCGCGCATGTCCCTCGTCGTCCTCGATCATGATGATGCTGACGGGTTGAGTCATTGATCCGCGTTCCGGTTGCTGGCGTTCCAGGAGATGGGCAGCGTGATGGTGAAGCTACTGCCCGTATTCAGTTCCGATGATACCGACATGGTGCCGCCAAGGCGACGCACAAGTGCACGCACATGCGCGAGACCGATGCCCTGACCGGGCTTGTCCTGGGTTCCCGCGCGGCGAAACAGGTCGAATATCCGCTGGTGATCCTTCGGATCAATCCCGCGGCCGTTATCGCTGATCTCGAAGATAGCGTAGCCGAGCTTGGTACGCCCGCGGATTCTGATCTCGCCGGGGACGCCGGGCTTGAGATATTTGATGGCGTTGTCGATCAGATTGGAGAAGATCTGCTCCAGCGCGAGGCGGTCGCTGACCAGATCCGGCAGGGACGCGATGTGGATCTCGGCCTGCGCTTCGGCGGCCTGATGCGCCAGCGTCGACACGATCGCTTCGATCAGCCTGCGCGTGTCGATCTTTTCCGGCTGGAACTCACGCCGGCCCTCGCGGGTGAGATTGAGGATCGCCGAGATCAGGCGGTCCATCTTGGCGATCGACGACTTAATGAAGCTCAGCGCTTCGGAGAAATCCGCTGAAAGCTGCGTGTCGGGGCCTTCGAGCGCGATCTCGCCACCAGTCAGCGGCGGCCCGTTGGCCGGAACATGGGTGAGGCCGCCGATACGGCGGAAAATGTCGCCGCCGAGCTCTTCGAGTTCGCTGGTGAAGCCCATGATGTTGACGAGTGGCGAGCGCAGATCGTGGCTGACGATATAGGCAAAGCGCTGGATCTCGTCGTTGGCTTCGCGCAGATCGGCCGTGCGTTCGTCGACGATGGTCTCCAGATTGACATTGGCATCGCGCAGGCGCGCCTCGGCGTCGTCACGGGCGCGGGCCGAGCGTCGCACCAGCCAGATCGAGATCAGGGCCAGCAGCACGACGAGGCCGGAGCCAATGCCGGTCATCGACGCGGCGAGGGACTGGCTGCGGTCCGAGTTGACCGTTCGGAGCCGGAACAGCCGTTCTTCTTCCAAAATCATTCCCGACGCGACTTCGGCGATCGCGGCCGTGGCGTCGGTGGAGGCGAGCTTGCGGACCAGCGCTGCGGCCTTCTCGGGCTCATTCTGGCGGACGAAATCCATCTCCTCCACGAACTGGCCGAGCCGGGTCTCGATCGCCGCGCTCAGCCTCTCGATGCTTTCGCGTTGCGCCGGATTGTCGCCCGTCAGGCGCGTGAGCTTGTCGAGAGCCGGGATGATTGCTGCCACGGCCTTGTCATGGTCGGCCTGGAAATCCGCCGCTTGCGTCAGAAGGTATCCGCGGGCTGCGCTCTCGGCACGCCGGATTTCCAGCAGAAGCGTGTTGATCTGGTTCTCCGCCTCGATGGTGTGAACCACCCATTTGCTGTCGTCTCTCGCCTTGTTGACGAGGTAGACCGAGCCGGCGCTGATCACGGTCAGCACCACAAGGCCCGCCGAGAACAGCAGGATCTGCCAAAATGCGCGCCGTCGCTGCGCTTCAGCGATCACGACGGTCTCGCCTGATCAGGTTTAGCGGAATTCAAAACGCCCCCTCGGAACTGTCCCCGCCGACCAGAACGCGATTGGGGGGAAAGGGTTCCGTGGGAGGCGGATTATTGCCGGCCGGGTTCCGTCTTGCCGGCGAGGTACTGTTCCAGCCAATGGATGTGGTAGTCGCCGTTGATGATGTCGTCTTCGCGGACCAGCGCGCGGAATAGCGGCAGGGTGGTCTCGATGCCCTCGACCACCATCTCGTCCAGCGCCCGGCGCAGTCGCATCAGGCACTCGCCGCGGGTCTTGCCGTGCACGATCAGCTTGCCGACGAGCGAGTCGTAATAAGGCGGGATCGTGTAGCCCTGATAGACCGCGGAATCGATGCGCACACCGAGCCCCCCGGGTGGGTGATATTGCGTGATGCGGCCCGGCGAAGGGCGGAAGGTCTCCGGATTCTCGGCGTTGATGCGGCACTCGATCGCGTGGCCGATGACCTGAACCTCTTCCTGCCTCGCCGGCAGGTCGCCGCCGGCGGCGATGCGGATCTGCTCGAGCACGAGGTCGATGTCGGTGATGCTCTCGGTGACGGGATGCTCGACCTGGATGCGAGTGTTCATCTCGATGAAGTAGAACTCGCCGTCCTCGAACAGGAATTCGATGGTGCCGACGCCGAGATATTTCATCTCGCGCATCGCCTTGGCGCAGGTCTCGCCGATCTTGGCGCGCGCTGCCGCGGCCAGCACGGGCGAGGGGCCTTCCTCCCAGACCTTCTGGTGGCGCCGCTGCAGCGAGCAGTCGCGTTCGCCGAGATGGATCGCACCGCCGCGGCCGTCGCCGAGGATCTGGATTTCGATGTGGCGCGGCTTCTGGAGATATTTTTCGAGGTAGACGGAGGCATCGCCAAAGGCGGATTTGGCCTCGTTGGCGGCCGTCGACAGCGCCATCTGAAGGTCGCCCTCGCTCTGCGCCACCTTCATGCCGCGGCCGCCGCCGCCGGCTGCGGCCTTCACGAGCACCGGGAAGCCGATCTTCCTGGCGATTGCCATCGCGTCGTCGTTGGGGCCGACACCTCCGTCGGAACCGGGCACCACGGGAATGCCGAGCTTCCTGGCAGTCCTCTTGGCTTCGATCTTGTCGCCCATCAGGCGGATGTGCTCGGCCTTCGGGCCGATGAAATGCAGATTATGCTCGGAGAGGATCTCCGCGAAGCGCGCGTTCTCCGAGAGGAAACCGTAGCCGGGATGCACGGCATCGGCGCCGGTGATCTCGCAGGCCGCGAGCAGCGCGGGCACGTTGAGGTAGCTGTCCTTGGACGCCGGTGGCCCGATGCACACGCTCTCGTCCGACAGGCGCACATGCATGGCATCGGCATCGGCGGTGGAGTGCACGGCGACGGTCGCGATCCCGAGCTCCTTGCAGGCGCGCAGGATGCGAAGGGCGATCTCGCCGCGATTGGCTATGAGGATCTTGTCGAACATGGTGTCCTTAAGGGACTGGCGCGCGGGAAGCGGCGAGGGCTTTGTTGGCCTCGACCGTCACTCAATGATGACGAGCGGCTCGCCGTACTCGACCGGCTGGCCGTCTTCGATCACGATCTGCGTCACCGTGCCGGCGCGCGGCGAGGGGATCTGGTTCATGGTCTTCATGGCTTCGATGATCAGCAGCGTCTGGCCGACCGCGACCTTGCTGCCGACCTCGATGAACGGCTTGGCGCCGGGCTCCGGCGCCCAATAGGCGGTGCCGACCATCGGCGAGGTCACGGCGCCGGGATGCTTCGACAGGTCGGCAGCGGCTGGCGCGGTGACAGCTGCGGCCGCCTGGAGGGCGGCGGGGGCGGCTGCCATCTGCATCGGCATGGTCGCAGCGACGCTGACGTTGCGGGCGACGCGCAGGCGCAGGCCGGAACGCTCGATCTCGATCTCGGTGAGGCTGGTCTCATCGAGCAGCAAAGCGAGCTCGCGGACGAGGGCGGAATCCTCGCTGGAAAACTTTGCGGCTGCTTTGTCGTCTGGCTGGCGCGCCATGTTGTTTGATCCGAATGTTCTGTGTGAAGAGGGAGCGTCAGGCTTTGGGCGTGATGCCGAGCTTCGCGGCAAGGCCCTGGATGGCGAGGCGGTAGCCCTCGATGCCGAAACCGCAGAGCGAGGCGAAGGCCGCGCGCGCGGTGTAGGAGTGGTGACGGAAGCTCTCGCGGGCGTGGATGTTGGTCACGTGCACTTCGACCGTCGGGATCTGCACCGCGAGCAGCGCGTCGTGCAGCGCGATCGAGGTGTGTGAATAGCCGCCGGCATTGATGATGATGCCCTTCATCTTGCGCCCATGCGCCTCGTGGATGAAGTCGATCAGCTCACCTTCGCGGTTGGACTGCCGGCAGTCGGCCTTGAGGCCGAACGTCGCCGCCGTCTCCCGGCACAGCGCCTCGACGTCGGCCAGCGTCGCATGGCCGTACTTCTCGGGCTCCCGCGTCCCCAACATGTTGAGGTTCGGCCCGTTCAGAACAAGGATCGTGTCGGTTGCTGGTTCGGCCATTCCAATCCCGCAAGAGGTGCTTCGGCGTGGCGGGGGTTATAGGTAACAAAGCGCGTGAGGGGAAGCCTTGAAGGACCTCCCAGGGGGCTTCAGATACCTCATCCGGGGTGCAAAAACCTGTGCGGAAGCTACGGAAATTGCTTGTTAACCAGTCCAAAGCATGGCTGCCGGGAGGGCCCATGGGCAGAAGCCAGCCAATAGAGCAGAAGCCCCTGCCGATCGCTCGGCAAGGGCTCACTTTGGGCTTCAGCGAAGTGGCTTAGCCTTCGATGATGTACACGATCTCACGCGTCTGGGGACGGACGATGACGTACTTGCCGTGCACCAAGATCACATCGTAGCCGCGCCATTCCGGATAGATTTCCACGATCTGGGGCGGCAGCGGGTGGAATCGGACGGACGCCGGGACGGCCGTGCCGACCGAAATGTTGAAGTTGACGTTCGTGGTCTCTTCGATCTTGGTCGACTTGATGGCCGTCGAGATCTGGCTCCGCTTCTCGGGAGGCGGTGCGGAGGCGGTGGCGGAGGCGTTACCGGTCGTGGTCTGCGACTTGCTGTCCGCGCCCTTGGTCTCCGCGCCCTTGGTCTGGGCGTTCATGTTGCCGCTCTTGGTGTCCGTCTCCGTGCTCTTGGACTTATCCATCTGGGATTTGTCGGTCTGCGATTTGTCCATGGTGCTCTTGGACTTGTCCTGCTGGGACTTGTCCTGCGCGCGTTCGTCGGTGCGCTGGCCCTTGGTCGCGCCGGCCTTGTCCTCAGCCGCGTTCTTGTTCATCTCGCGGCCCGAATGCTCGTCCTTGGTCGCACCCGAGGACTTCTCCTCCGCGGACGTGCCGGACTTCATGCTGCTGGAGCCGCCGGCCTGGCCAACGGTGCCCTTCTCCTGGGTCGACTCGCGGCCCATCGAACCGCCGCGCTCGGCGGCGCCGCCGGAAGGCTGCGAATGCTGCATCTGCGCACCACCGGCGCCACCACCGCTGTCGCGGTTCGTGGTGCCCTGTGCGTTTGCCAGACCCGTGCCCGCGACCAGCGCGAGCGCGGCAACCGAGATCATAAAGCGGTTAGACATAGAATTCTCCTCACGTGTCTCTTTGCGTCATTGCCCGCGCCGACAACGAAAGGAGATTTGAGTTGTTCCGGAACATCGGGGGTTCCGGGGCATTTGTTTCCTAAACGCGAGATGAACGCGTACGTCGGATTCGCGCCACGTTCGCGATGAAAGCAGTGCCAACAAAAAAAGCCGGCTCATCAGCCGGCCTTTTCTCATCGTGTCGTTGTAAATGCGCGCTCAGCAAGTCGCCTTGCCGCAGCGGGCAATGCCGATCTTTTCCTTGAGGCCCTCGACACCGACGGCGCCAACAACGATCTGCTTGCCGATCACATAGCTCGGCGTGCCATTCATGCCCATCGCTTCCGCGAGCTTGAAGTTCTCCTCGATGGTGGTGCGCACCTCGGCGCTGCCGATGTCCTTCTCGATCTTGGCGGTGTCGAGACCGGCTTCCTTGGCCGCCTGAAGCGCGCGCGCCTTGTCGGCCGCGCCACGGCCGCCGAGCAGCTTCTGATGGAAATCGAGATATTTCTTGCCGGAGGGATCCTGCATGCGCACCGCGACCGCGACCTGGGCTGCTTCGACCGAGCCCTGGCTCAGCACCGGAAACTCCTTCAGCACGACCTTCAGCTTCGGATCGGCCTTCATGAGGTCGAGCATGTCGCCCATGGCGCGCTTGCAGTAGCCGCAATTGTAGTCGAAGAACTCGACGAAGGTGACGTCGCCGTCCTTGTTGCCGAGCACGACCTGGCGCGGCGAGTTGAAGATCGCATCGGAATTCTGCGCGATGCTGGCCTCGTGCTTCTGCGTCTCGGCCGTGGCTTGGCGCTTGGTGAGCTCGGTCATCGCCTCCTCGAGCACCTCGGGATGAGTGACGAGGTAGTTCTTGAGGATCGCCTCGATGTCGGTGCGCTGGGCATCGGAGAAGCTGTCGGCCGACGCGGGCGAGGCCGCGCCGAACAGGGCGAGCGCGAACAGCGCGGGAGCAAGCAGGCGCAGCGAAGGCATAGGCAAATCCTCTTATCCAAAGCAGGTTTCGGAAAACGTCCCGGCTGACTTAAGCTCGGTGTCGTGACGTGGTGGTGTAAGGCGTAGCTTGGTCGATTTAGTTGCGCGACGGTTTTGACGCCACGATGTCGTCGGCCTTGACCCATCCGGGCGTGCCGACGGCGAAACGGGTTTTCGCGCGCGTCGCAAGCTCGCGGGCGGTCTTGTTGTCGCCGCGCAGATAAGCGGCCTGTGCCGACGCCAGATCCGCCTCGGCATAGTCTCCCTTCCGGCCATAGGCCATCGCGAGCTGCATGTAGCCGAGCTGGGCCTCCGGTTCCCGTGCCACCGCGCTCCTGAGAATCCGAACGGCGTCATCGGTGTAGGCTTTATTATCGGACCCAACCAGCGCCTGCCCAAGTAACATCTCGATGAGGGGCGCGTTGTTCGAGAGTGCGACAGCCTTGCGCAGGGCGGGAATCGCCTCGGCCGGCTTGCCACCTTCCAGCAGGGCCTGGCCGCGCACCTCGTAAAAATACGCATTGTTGGGCTGGACCTGGATCAACGCGTCGATCTGGGCGAGCGCGCTGCGCAAATCCCCGTGGAGATAGGTGCTGATGGCGCGGGCATAGCGCGCCGGCATGCTGTCGTTCGTCTGGGGATAGCGGCGGTAGACCGTCTCGGGCCGCTCCATGAAGGCGGAGATCTTGGCGCGCACCATGTCGTGGCGGAGCTGGAGCGCGGGATCGTCCTTCTTGTCCCAATAGGGGCTGGCGCTGGCGAATTGCTGGAGTGCAGCGACGCGCTCTGCGGGCATCGGGTGCGACTGGAGATAGGGATCGGTGCCGCGTGCCGCGAACAGGCTCTCGCTGGTGAAGCGCTTGAAGGTCTCGTACATGCCCTTCGGCGACTGCTGGGTCGCAGTCAGGAATTTCACGCCGGCGCGGTCGGCGTTCTCCTCCTGCTGACGCTGATAGGACAGCAGCGTACGGCGGATCATCTCCTGCGGTCCGGCGATCGCCGCCGCGCCGGCATTGGCCAGCCCATTGTTGCCGGCGCTGCCGCTGCCGCGTGTGCTGCCTGCGACCATCGCACCGGCGCCGAGCAGCATCGCGATGATCATCTGGGTCTGGGCGTTGGCGAGCTGCTCGCGCAGCTTGGACAGATGGCCGCCGGCCAGATGCCCGGTCTCGTGCGCGAGCACGCCGATGATCTGGTTCGGCGTCTCCGACTGAAGGATCGCACCGTAATTGACGAAGATGCGGCGACCATCGGCGACGAACGCGTTGAACGAGCCCTCGTTGACGATCACCATCTGGATGTTCTGCTTCTCCAGACCGGCGACGCGCAGGATCGGGCGCGTGTATTCGCGCAGGAGCTGTTCGGTCTCGGTGTCGCGCAGCACCGGCGGCCCCTTCATCTGCGCCTGCGCGGCCGGCAACGGCAGCAGCGCAATCGCAGCCGCCGTGACGAGGGCGGTGAGAACGGTGGCCTTCTTGCGCAATGCGATCTGGAGCAACATCAAGCGGTCTGGGTCAAACGGACTTGTTCAAGCAGCCTTGGTCAAGCATTCTTGGTCAAGGAGCTTCGTGATTGGTTTTGTCGATTGGCGGCGGACCGGATACGCGATATGCCCTTGTGCGCCTTACCCCTTATGAGCCGTACAATGCGGCCAGTCTGGGGCGCAAGCGCCCCGTTTCCGGACGGGACGGACCAGTCCGCCAGCGAATAGCAGAAATCGATGAACGATGGGACATTGAGGAACCGGTTGGGGCAGTGGCTCGAGCCCTCCCGCCGCAGCGATGTTCCCCCGTTCATGGTCATGGACGTCATGGCCGCGGCGGCCCGAATCGAGGCGGCCGGGGGCCACGTCATCCACATGGAGGTCGGCCAGCCCGCCGCCGGCGCGCCGAAGACCGCGATTGCGGCCGCCCATGCGGCGCTCGATGCGGGTCGGATCGATTATACCTCCGCGCTCGGCATCCCCAGCCTGCGCGAGCGCATCGCGCGACACTATCGCGACGCCTATGGCTGTGACGTCAGCCCCGAGCGGGTCGTGGTGACCACGGGCTCCTCCGGCGGGTTCATTTTGGCTTTCCTGGCGATGTTCGAGCCCGGCGACCGCGTCGCCGTGACGGTGCCGGGCTATCCGCCATACCGTCATATCCTCACCGCGCTCGGCTGCGAGCCGGTGCTGATCGAGACCACGAACGAGACGCGCCATGCGCTGACCGGCGAGGCCTTGCTGGCCGCCCACCGCAAGGCGCCGCTGAAGGGCGTGCTGGTCGGCAGCCCCGCCAATCCGACCGGGACGATGATGTCCCGCGAGGCGCTCGCTGGCCTGATCGCGGCGACGGAAGACGCGGGCATCCGCTTCATCTCGGATGAGATCTATCACGGGCTCGACTATGCGTTTCCCGCGGTGACGGCGGCAGCGCTGTCGGACCACGCACTCGTGATCAACTCGTTCTCGAAGTATTTTTGCATGACGGGCTGGCGCGTTGGCTGGATGGTCGTGCCCGAAACTCTGGTGCGGCCGATCGAGCGTCTCCAGCAGAACTTGTCGATCTCGGTGCCGTCGCTGTCGCAGATCGCGGCCGAGGCTGCCTTCGACGGCGCGGCCGAGATGGAGGAGATCAAGCACGGCTATCAGGAAAACCGGCGCATCCTGATCGAGGGATTGCCCAAGGCCGGCCTGACCAGGTTTCTGCCGGCCGACGGCGCATTCTATCTCTATGCGGACGTCTCGGACTTCACCTCCGACAGTTTCGAGTTCGCCAAGCAGATGCTGGAGCAGGCGCACGTCGCGGTCACGCCGGGCCTCGACTTCGATCCCATCCACGGTCGTTCATTCATACGGCTCTCTTATGCGCGTTCGGCAGAGGAGATGCGGGAAGCAGTTGACCGGATCGCTCACTGGCTTAAATAGCCGCGAGTTTTCGACAGCCTTCTTCGACAGCCTCCGGAGTTCAATTTTGTCTGACCGTTCCGTCCCGTCCACCGCCACTTCTCATTCTTCTCTCGCCGCATTGATGTGGCCGACCCGGCCGGGTGAAGCCGTCGGCGCACTTCGCGCTCTCGTGCTGATTGCACTCGGCACCGGCTTGATGGCGCTGTCCGCCAAGGTGAACCTGCCGCTGCCTTACGTGCCCATGACATTGCAGACGCTGGTCGTGTTGATGATCGGTGCCGCTTATGGCTGGCGGCTTGGCAGCGCAACCATGGTCGCCTACCTCGCTGAGGGCGCGATGGGCCTGCCGGTATTCGCCGGTCCGGTCGGTGGAATTGCACCGCTGGTCGGCCCGACCGCGGGCTATCTGTTCGGCTTCATTGGCGCTGCCTTCGTCACCGGCTGGCTCGCCGAGCGCGGTTGGGATCGCAGTGTGGTGCTGCTGTTTGCGGCCATGGCCGTTGGCCACATCCTCATTCTGGCCGCGGGCTTTGGCTGGCTGGCCTTCGGCCTCGGCCTGGGCGCCGCCAAGGCGTGGCAGGTCGGCCTGCTGCCGTTCGTTGCGGCCTCGCTGGTCAAGAACGCGCTTGGCGCGACGTTGATGCCGGCGATACGCCGGGTCGTCGATCGCCGGTAAAACGCGCAATAGCGAGCAGTTCCAATTGACAGGGCCGGCCAAGTTGATCTTGGCTGGCTGTGAGTTGAGGGGGAGTGAAACAATGACGACGACAACGATGGCGGGGGCGCCGGTCGCGCCGCCCGCCGCCAAGCCGTGGTACAAGGTTCTCTATGTCCAGGTGCTGATCGCGATCGTGCTCGGCGCCCTCGTCGGCTGGCTTTGGCCGTCAATCGCCACCAACGAATGGGTCAAGGCGCTCGGCGACGGCTTCATCAAACTGATCAAGATGGTGATCGCGCCGATCATCTTCTGCACCGTTGTCTCGGGCATCGCGCATATCCAGGACGCCAAGAAGGTCGGCCGCATCGGCGTCAAGGCGCTGGTCTATTTCGAGATCGTCTCGACCTTCGCGCTGGTGATTGGACTTATCATCGGCAATCTGGTGAAGCCGGGTGCGGGCTTCGGCAGCGCCGCGGCCAACGCGCAGGCCGTCGCCAACTACGCCAAGCAGGCCGAAGGCCAGAGGTCGGTCGACTTCGTGCTGCATATCATTCCGGACACCGTCGTCGGCGCCTTCGCGCAAGGCGAGATCCTGCAGGTGCTGCTGTTCTCGGTGCTGTTCGGCTTCGCCATCATGGGGCTCGGCGAGCGCGGTCACACCATCCGCAGCTTCATCGACGACGCCGCGCATGCGGTGTTCGGAGTCATCTCCATCGTGATGCGCGCGGCGCCGATTGGCGCCTTCGGCGCGATGGCCTACACCATCGGCAAGTTCGGCACCGGGGCGATCCTCAACCTGGTCGGCCTGATCGCGACGTTCTACCTGACCGCGGCGCTGTTCGTGTTCGTCGTGCTCGGTACCATCGCGCGCTTCGCGGGCTTCTCCATCTTCAAGTTCCTCGCCTACATCAAGGACGAGCTGCTGATTGTGCTCGGCACCTCGTCCTCGGAAAGCGCGTTGCCGTCCTTGATGGAAAAGCTCGAGCGCCTCGGCTGCTCGAAGTCAGTGGTCGGCCTCGTGGTGCCCACGGGCTATTCGTTCAATCTCGACGGCACCAACATCTACATGACGCTGGCGACGCTGTTCATCGCGCAGGCGCTGGGTTTCGATCTCACCTTCGGCCAGCAGCTGACCATCCTGGTGGTGGCGATGCTGACCTCGAAGGGGGCCTCCGGTATCACCGGCGCGGGCTTCATCACGCTGGCGGCAACGCTCGCCGTGGTCGATCCGCGCCTCGTGCCGGGCATGGCGATCGTGCTCGGCATCGACAAGTTCATGAGCGAGTGCCGCGCGCTGACCAATCTGTGCGGCAACGGCGTGGCCTGCGTGATCGTCGCCTGGTGGGAGGGCGAACTCGATCGCGACAAGCTCAACGCCAACCTCGCCAGGCAGATCGATCCGACCGACATGGAAACGGCTGTCACGACGGACTGATTTGCTGGTTGCCTGTGACGGCGCTAGCTGCGCCGTCAGGCCGCGAAATAAGAGGGCTGGTCGAGATCCTCGATCAGCCCTTTTTCTTTCGGCATCCAGCCGAGAGCAGCACGCGTCTTCGCGCTCGAGGTCGGAACGTCGGCGCCCGCGAACTGTGCGAACCAGCCGAAATGCGCGGCCGCTTCCTCCGGCGATTTGGACACGACGGGCACGCCGAGCCGTCGGCCGATCACCTCCGCAATCGCCTTGAACGGCACGCCTTCCTCCGCGATCGCGTGATAGTGCTTCGTGGTTGCGCCTTGCTCCAGCGCCAGCCGATAGACGCGCGCGGCATCGAAGCGATGCGCGGCGGGCCAGCGGTTGCTACCGTCGCCGACATAGGCTGACACGCCTTTCTGGCGCGCAAGGTTGATCAGGATCGGGACGAAGCCGTGATCGCCCTCGCCATGGGTGGACGGCGGAAGACGAACCACGGCTGCGCGGACGCCGGCCAGCGACAACGCAGTCGATTCCGACCGGCGTGGAAAGCCGTGCGCGGACTCGTCGTCCTCGGTCGCGAGGCGGCCGGGGGCGAGCAGCGCGACGCCGGAGGTGACGATGAGCGGACGATCAGAGCCGTTGAGCTCCTCGCCGATCGCCAGGATCGCGCGGCGGTCGAGCTCGCAATTGTCCAGAAACTTCGAGAAGTCGTGGTTGAAGCCGAGGTGCAGGACGCCGTCCGAAGCAGCGGCGCCGCTGCGCAGGGACGGATGGTCCTCCAGCGACCCGCGATGGACCTCGGCGCCCATCGCGGCGAGGGCGGCTGCGCCGGTGTCGCTGCGGGCAAGGCCGGTAACGCGATGGCCGGCGGCGATCAGGTCCCGAACCACGGCGGAGCCGACGAAGCCGGTGGCGCCGGTGACCAAAACACGCATGAGTAATCTCCAAGAAACCTTTGAGAGGTTGGTGGAGACGACCATCTGCGCTAAGATTATCCGGGTAAAGTAGTGATATTATCAGGGTATAAGAGCTAACAGGATGAGCGAGACCGCGACAGCTGAGAACCTTTTGGGGACCTACCTCAAAGACCGCCGCACCCGGCTCGATGCCGCCGCGTTCGGGTTCGCCGGCAGCCGCAGGCGTACGCCCGGGCTGCGCCGCGAGGAGGTGGCTCAGCGCGCCAATATCAGCCCGACCTGGTACACATGGCTGGAGCAGGGCCGCGGCGGCGCGCCGTCGGCCGACGTGCTCGACCGCATCGCGCGTGCGCTGATGCTGACCGATGTCGAGCGCGAGCACCTGTTCCTGATCGGCCTCGGCCGACCGCCTGAGGTGCGTTACCAGGCGCGCGAAGGCGTCTCGCCGCGGCTGCAGCGCGTGCTCGATGCACTCGAAGTCAGCCCGGCGCTGGTGCGGACCGCGACCTGGGATGTCGTCGCCTGGAATCGTGCCGCAAGCGTGGTGCTGACCGACTACGGCGCGATCCCGCCGGGACAGCGCAACATCCTGCGCTTCATCTTCTGCGATCCCCGGGTGCGCGCAGCAAATCATGACTGGGACAGCGTGGCGCGGTTCGTGGTGGCAGCCTTCAGGGCCGATGCCGCGCGGGCGGGCGCGGTCTCGCATGTCGCCGATTTCGTCGATGAGCTCTGCCGCACCAGTCCGGAATTCGCAGCGCTGTGGCGCGACAACGACGTACGCCATCATGGCGACGGCACCAAGCGGCTGCGGCACCCAGTTCACGGCACCATGTCGTTCGAATATTCGAGCTTCAATGTCGAGGGCCGCTCCGATCTCAGCATGATCGTCTACAACCCGGCGACACCCGAAGATGCCGAGCGGATCAAAAAGCTGCTCGCGGGGCACGTCGACTGACGAGCACAGCCCCTGGTATCCGACCATGCGGCTGATCCGTCAGCGCGCCCCACGCGAATGGGACGGCCGGCTCGCGGTCGTCGCCGCGAGCACCGAAGGTTAGAACCGCTCCGGCCGGTAAGGCGTCGGATCAATCGCCGGCGTTTCGCCGCTCATCATCTCGGCGAGTAATCGTCCGGTTGCGGGGCCCAGCGTAAAACCCTGGTGGCCGTGGCCAAAGTTCATCCAGAGGCCGGGATGGCGTGGGGCAGGCCCGAGCACCGGCAGCATATCGGGCGTGCAGGGGCGGGTGCCGAACCACGGATCGGGCTCGACGCGCCTGCCGAGGTCGATCAGTTCGCGCGCGTTGGCTTCGGCGCTGGCGAGCTGCACCGGCGTCGCGAGCGCATCCATGCCGGTCAGCTCCGCGCCAGTCGTGATGCGGATGCCCTTGGCCATCGGACCCATGGCGTAGCCACCGGCCTTGTCGACCAGCGGCAGATCGAGCGACGCGCCGCCGCTGTAATGCATGTGGTAGCCGCGCTTGCGCACCAGCGGAATGCGATAACCGAATTTGTGCAGCAGATCGGGCGACCACGGTCCGAGCGTCACGACGGCGTGGGCGGCATCGATGCGTCCCTGATCCGTATCGACCGACCAGCCGGTGGAGGTCTGCTGCAAGCTCTGGGCATCACCGAGCACAATGCCGCCGCCGAGGCGCTCGAACAGTTCGGCATAAGCCGTGACCAGCGCGCCGGGATCGGACACGGTCCAGGTGTCGAGCCAATGGATCGCACCGGGCAAATCATCGCGCAGGACCGGTTCGGCCTTGGCGAGCTCGGCGCCCGAGAGCGCCCGAAACCTCACGCCGAATTCGCGCTGGTCTTCTTCCGCCGATTTGACGGCGAGATCGAACGATGCAGCGTCGCGATGCAGATGGCGGTATCCCGCCCGGCGGATCAGATTGTCGGCATGGGCTTCGCGGATGAGGATGTCGTGCTCCACCGTCGCGTAGGCGATCAGCCGCGCCCAGGCGTCGGTCGCCTCGCGATGCCGCTTCGGCGCCGAATGCCACCAGTAACGGAGCAGGGGCTCGATATGGAGATGAAGCGACGACAGGCTGTAGTGCACGTCGTTGGTGCGACCCGTGGCGATCTTCAGGAGCGAGGCGATGTCGCGCGGCATCGGATAGGGGCGGACCGCTTCCGCCTGGATCATCCCGGCATTGCCGTAGCTGGTCTCGCGGCCCGGCTCCCTGCGATCGACCAGCGTGACGGACCAGCCGCGCTGCTGGAGGTGCAGTGCCGCGCTGACGCCGATCATGCCGCCGCCAAGTACGATCGCGCTTTGCATCGGAATGACCTCGCCAAATCGAAACCGCCCGGTTTGGCCGGGCGGTTTCAACAGTCTTGTTCGCTTTATTCGCCGCCGCCGAAGCGGCGCGACCACCAACCGGCGCGACGCGGTGCGGACGATGTTTGACTTTCTGCTTCCGGCGCGGGCTCCGGAGCCGGCGGGGCAACCGGCTCGGCCGCCTGCGCAACCGGTGCCGGCTCACTCGGGCTGCTTGACCCGAAGCTCACTTTTTCCCGAACCGTAGAACGGCGTCGTCCGGCCTTGTCGTCGGCGTGCTCTTCGTCCGCGGCAGCAGGAGCCGGCTCGGGCTGGGCGATCCGTGCCTCGGCGCGCGGCTCTGGCTGGGTGACCTGCGGCTCCGAGGTGTGCTCGGCCTGCGCGATCGAGGGCGCAGCCTCGCCGCCAAAACCGTCGAAATCGGCGACCGCGTCGGTCGCTTCCGACGGCGCATTGGCGGCGAGTTCGTCGCCAATGGAGCCGGCGAGACCTTCCTCGCCAGGACCGCGCCGGCGTCGTCCGCCACGGCGACCACGCCGGCGGCGGCGGTCGGCGCTGGCCTGTTGCTCGCCACGGGCTGCCTGCTCCTCGCCTTCCTCGCCGTCCTGCTCGGCCTCGACTTCCTCTTCGCCTTCGCCGGCCGCTACGGCCGTCTCGGCAACAGCGGGAGCGCCATCCTCGCGCGTCTCCTCGTCGCGCTGGCCACCGCGGCCGCGGCGGCGACGGCGACGCTTGCGGCGCTGGCTGTCCTGCTCGGACGCGGCGTCGCCTGCGGTTTGCTCTTCGACGAGACCTTCGGTCTCCTCGGTCTCGACCTCGGATTCGGTCTCCGGATCGAACTCCTCGTCGTCATAGGCCTCTTCGACCAGGGGCGGCGGGCTTGCGGCCGCCTGCGCCGCCAGCAGAGCCTTGGCCGCTTCCAGCGTATGCACCTGTTCGCCGCGGTCGATGACATAGGCCTGTGGTCCGCTGACGCTCGCGTCGGCGATGACCGACAACGTGACCTTGAAGCCGTTCTCGAGGTCGCGCAGATGGCCGCGCTTATGGTTCAGCACGTAGAGCGCGACGTCGGTGCGGGTACGGACCACGAGATTGTGGGTGGCGCCCTTCATCAGGATCTCTTCGAGGCCGCGCAGCAACTGGAGCGCAACCGAGGACACCGAGCGCACATGGCCCGTGCCACCGCAATGCGTGCAGGGATCGGTCGAGGATTCCAGCACGCTGGCGCGGATGCGCTGGCGCGACATCTCGAGCAGGCCGAAATGCGAGATGCGTCCGACCTGGATGCGCGCGCGGTCCTGCCGGAGGCAATCGGACAGCTTGCGTTCGACCGCGCGATTGTTGCGCTTCTCGTCCATGTCGATGAAGTCGATGACGATCAGGCCGGCGAGGTCGCGCAGCCGAAGCTGACGCGCAACCTCTTCGGAGGCCTCGAGATTGGTCTTGAGCGCGGTGTCCTCGATATGATGCTCGCGCGTCGAGCGTCCGGAGTTGACGTCGATCGAGACCAGCGCTTCGGTCTGGTTGATCACGATGTAGCCGCCGGAGCGCAACTGCACGGTCGGCGAGAACATCGCGTCGAGCTGGCTTTCGACACCCATGCGCGAGAACAGCGGCTGGCCGTCGCGATACTGCCTCACCGCGCTCACATTGGCGGGCATCAGCATCTTCATGAAGTCGCGCGCTTCGCGGTAACCGGATTCACCGGCAACTGAGATCTCGTCGATCTCCTTGTTGTAGAGGTCGCGCAGCGAGCGCTTGATCAGCGAGCCTTCCTCGTAGACAAGAGTCGGGGCCTGCGACTTCAGCGTCATGTCGCGCACCGTCTCCCACATCCGGATCAGGTACTCGAAATCGCGCTTGATCTCGGGCTTGGTGCGGGCGGCACCCGCCGTGCGCAGAATGATCCCCATGCCCTCGGGCACGTCGAGATCCTGCACCACTTCCTTCAGGCGCGAACGGTCCTGCGCGCTGGTGATTTTGCGGCTGATGCCGCCGCCGCGCGCGGTGTTCGGCATCAATACGGCGTAGCGGCCGGCGAGCGAGAGGTAGGTCGTCAGCGCCGCGCCCTTGTTGCCGCGCTCTTCCTTGACGACCTGCACCAGCATCACCTGGCGGCGCTTGATGACTTCCTGGATCTTGTACTGGCGGCGCGGACGGAAGGTGCGCTCCGGCACTTCCTCCAGCACATCGTCGCCGCCGACGGATTCAACGACGTCCTCTTCGGCTTCCTCGTCGTCTTCGTCGTCGTCGTCCTCGCCCGCCGCGTCGGATTCGTGATGCGGAGCCTCGGCGCTCTCGCCGGCGGCGTACACGGCGTCGGCCGGTTCGGCGGCTGACGTTACGGCCCCGGCGAGATTGTCGGCGTGTGCTTCGAAGGCAGCCGCCTGCTGCTCGGCAACGGCCTCGGTGGCGACCACGGGCTCGGCGCCGATCGCCGCAACAGGCGCCGGCGTCTCGTCGTCATGATCATGGTCGTGATGATCGTGTTCGCCGTGATGACCATGGTCGTCATGGTCATGGGCGTGATGATCGTCACCATGAGCATGATGATCGTGGTCGTGATCATGCCCTTCGTGGTCATGATCGTGATGATCGTGGCCTTCGTGCTCGCCGTGATGCTCCGCGCCGGCGTGCAGGTGCTCGCCCTCGTGCGAAGCGCCCTCGGGCAGGGCCTCGCCCTGGAGCGGCTGGGCTGCGGGATCGGCGCCTTCGACGACGTCGCTGCGGACGCGTTCGCCCTGGCTCCGGCGGCGGGAGTTGCGGTGGCGCGAGCGGCGGCGGCCGTGGGAACGGTTCTCGCTCTCTTCCTCGGCCTCGCGGTGGGCCTGCTCCTCGGCTTCGATCAGCGCCTGCCGGTCGGCAACCGGGATCTGGTAGTAATCGGGATGGATTTCGCTGAAGGCGAGGAAGCCGTGGCGGTTGCCGCCATATTCGATGAAGGCGGCCTGGAGCGAGGGTTCGACCCTCGTGACCTTGGCGAGGTAGATGTTCCCGCGCAGTTGCTTGCGTTGCGCGGTCTCGAAATCAAACTCTTCGACGCGATTGCCGCGGACCACGACGACCCGGGTCTCTTCCGGGTGGGTGGCATCGATCAACATCTTGTTGGGCATGTCTTAACTCTCGGCGGCGGCGGGCGCGATTCACCGTGGGCGCCATCAGCGCTGCCGGGTGACGCGACGGTCCACCTGATTCGGGGGTGAGGGGAAGGCCGAAACGCCGTCTCTCGCGCCTTGCCGAACCGGAAGCCGAAGGACCGAAGCGGCGCGCGGGATTGTTACTCCGCAGCGTCGCGAATGGTCCTTCAGAATTGGTCGGCACAGTCTGGCGCATCAAGCGTCGGCCCGTATGAAACATTGGGCGGCGGGGCCGCCCCTCAATCAGTTGCTGCTGGCCAGGCATGGCGCGAGCGCGCTCGCCTTGGGGTATACGAACCGCTCCCTCGAGATTAAGGGACCGGGTAATGGGTTGCGCCGCTGTCAGAACCGTCCCGGAAACGTGGTGGTAACCGGGGACCGTCCCGCCGCCGGGGCTTGCCCCGCCCCACCTCGCTGCCGCGCACCGCGCTGGACTTAGAGGGGAACGGAAAAACGCTGGAATTCCCAAACCTTGAGAGTTCCGGCGCTGCACCGGGAGGCTGAATGCGACACAACCGGAAATATCGGCCGTCAGCATTCCGTACATACGTGGATTGGGTCATCCGTGCAAGGAGCGTCGCACGGCGGTCACAGTCAGCGAGTTTCGCGTGCCTGTCATTAAGGATCGTTTAACCCTGTGGTTCTATTGCGTTAAAGAGGCTGCTCGGAGGCACGGAATCGGTGGCGAGCCGCGCAAATCAAAGGTTTTTGCTGGGATGCGCGCTGCTCTGCGCCGCGGCATTGCCGTGTGCTGATTCCTCGCGCCTGAAGGCGGCGGAAAGCCAGCCCCAATCCTCTGTTGCATCAGCGAATTTCCCAATCGCCTCGGCCGCCCGGCTGGCCGGTGACGGCAAGCAGACTCGCTTTATCCTCGACATCGACCAGACCGTTACCTTCCGCGCCATCACGTTGGCTGACCCGTATCGGGTGGTGGTCGACGTCCCCCAGGTCAATTTTCAACTCCCCGCGGGCACCGGGGCCGGGGGACGGGGGCTGGTCAAGGCTTTCCGCTACGGGCTGGTAATGCCCGGCGGCTCGCGAATCGTGTTCGACCTGGCGGGCCCGGCCAAGATCGCCAATTCCTATGTGGTGGAGGCCGCCAACGGTCAACCAGCCCGGCTGGTGCTCGAACTGGAGGAGGTCGATCGCGCCGCCTTCGTGCCGTCGCTCGCTCCGGAAAACCGTCCCGAGCTGCGGCCCGCAATTGCCGATCCGCCGCCCGCAACGGTTCCCGGATCCATCCCCCCTGAGTCAGGGCAGCAGAAGGCCGATGGCCGTGCGGTGGTCGTGATCGATCCCGGCCATGGCGGCATCGACAACGGCACGCAGTCGAGCGGCGAGAGCGAGAAGAACCTGGTGCTGGCGTTTGGGCTGGCGCTGCGCGAGCGGCTGGAAAAGACCGGCAAATATCGCGTGGTGATGACGCGGGACGACGACACCTTCATCCCGCTTAACGACCGGGTCAAAGTCGCCCGCGCTCTCAAGGCCGCGTTGTTCGTCTCTATCCATGCCGACGCGCTGCCGCGTGCCGAAGGCGATGCGCAGGGCGCCACGATCTACACGCTGTCGGACAAGGCCTCCGACGCCGAGGCGCAGCGGCTGGCGGACGCGGAAAACCGGGCGGACGCCATCGCCGGCTTCAACCTTGCGGAGGAGCCGACCGATGTCGCCGACATCTTGATCGATCTTACCCAGCGGGAAACGCGTACCTTTTCAAGCCGCTTTGCCCGCCTCTTGATGGGCGAAATGAAGTCGACGGTGCGGATGCACAAGCACCCCCTGAAGTCGGCCGGCTTCCGCGTGCTGAAGGCGCCCGACGTGCCGTCGGTGCTGGTCGAGATCGGTTACGTCTCCAACAAGGGCGACCTCGAGCATCTGGTCTCCGAGGGATGGCGGTCGCGTGCCGTGGGCTCGATGGCGCAGGCGATCGACGGGTTCCTGGCCAAGCGCATGGCCATTGCGGGATCGTCAAATTGACGACCCGGGGGTCGTCGAATTGAGAGGGGATTTTCCGCCCCGCCGCAAAAGCCCTAGTTTGGCCACAGCGGGCGCTTTATAAAAACGCGGCAGGGGGTTCTGGAATCGGCGAGAATCCCGCTCGGCAAGCGTCTTGGGTCCGGCACGGACGGTATCGAGTAAGGCCGGTGAATTCGCGACGTGAGGTTGGCGCCAATTTTGGGTGCCAAGGGGCTGATACTGGGTTGATCCAGAGTTTGAACGGATAAACAGATAATGCGCTTGCTGGTGCGGTTCATGGGCTTCCTGTTCGCCGCGGGAACGGTGTTGTTCCTGGTCGGTGTCGGTGCCGTCGCAGGCCTGATCTGGCATTTCTCCAAGGACTTGCCGGACTACTCTCAGCTCCAGGATTACGAGCCGCCGGTGATGACCCGCGTGCACGCGACCGACGGCTCGCTGCTCGGCGAATACGCCAAGGAGCGGCGGCTTTATCTGCCGATCCAGGCAGTGCCGAAGCTCGTGATCAACGCGTTCCTCGCGGCCGAGGACAAGAATTTCTACGAGCATGGCGGCATCGACTACACCGGCATGGCGCGCGCCGGCGTGGCCTACATCCAGAACTACGGCTCCAATCGCCGTCCGCAGGGCGCTTCCACGATCACCCAGCAGGTCGCCAAGAACTTCCTTCTGACCAACGAGGTCTCCTTCGCGCGCAAGATCAAGGAAGCCTTGCTGGCGATGCGGATCGAGAAGACCTACTCGAAGGACAAGATCCTTGAGCTGTATCTGAATGAGATCTATCTCGGCCTCGGCGCCTACGGCATCGCGGCCGCGTCGCTGGTCTATTTCGACAAGTCGGTGAACGAGCTGACGGTGGCGGAAGCGTCCTATCTCGCGGCGCTGCCGAAGATGCCCGCGACGCTGCATCCGGTTCGCAACCGCGACCGCGCGATCGAGCGCCGCAACTACGTGATCGACCGTCTGCTGGAGAACGGCTGGATCAAGCAGGCCGACGCCGACAAGGCGCGCAAGGAGCCGCTGGCCGTCACCAATCGTTCCAACGGTGCCCACACCTTCGCCGGCGAATATTTCGCAGAGGAAGTCCGCCGCGACATTTTCGAGCGCTACGGCGAGAAGAAGCTGTACGAGGGCGGCCTCTCTGTCCGCACCACGCTCGATCCAAAGATTCAAGTCATGGCGCGCAAGACCATGGTCTCCGGCCTGGTGAACTATGATGAGCAGCAGGGCTATCGCGGCGCCATGAGCAAGCTCGATATTTCGGGCGATTGGGGCGTGAAGCTCGCCGAGATCAAGTCGCTCTCCGACATCTCGCCATGGCGCATGGCGGTGGTGCTGGAGACCAGCGACCAGTCGGCGCGCATCGGCTTCCAGCCGAGCCGTGAGCTCGGCGGCGCTGTGAGCAAGCAGCGCGAGACCGGCCTCATCACGCTCGACGGCATCAAATGGGCAAAGGCGGCCACCGGGGCTGCGAAGGGCAGGGCGGCGAGCGCGGTGTCGCAGGTGCTCCAGTCCGGCGACGTGATCTATGCCGATCCACTGTACAAGGACGGCCAGCCTGTCGAGGGCCAGTACCGACTGCGTCAGATTCCCGAAGTGTCCGGCGCGATGGTGGTGATGGACCCCTGGACCGGCCGCGTGCTGGCGATGGTCGGCGGCTTCTCGTTCGACCAGAGCCAGTTCAACCGCGCCACGCAGGCCTATCGGCAGCCCGGTTCGTCGTTCAAGCCGATCGTCTATTCGGCCGCGCTCGACAACGGTTATACGCCCTCGACTGTCGTGCTCGACGCGCCCATCGAAATTGACCAGGGCCAGGGCGCCGGCGTCTGGCGGCCTGAAAACTTCTCCTCGGGCAAGTTCCAGGGACCGGTGACGCTGCGCAACGCGTTGCGGCAGTCGCTCAACACGGTGACGGTGCGCCTCGCGCAGGACATCGGCATGCCCCTGATCGGCGAATATGCCCGCCGCTTCGGCGTCTATGACGAGCTGCCGAATTATCTGTCCTACGCGCTCGGCGCCGGCGAGACCACGGCGATGCGCATGGTCACGGCCTATTCGATGCTCGCCAATGGCGGCCGCCGGGTGAAGCCGACCCTGATCGACCGCATCCAGGACCGCTATGGCCACACCATCTTCAAGCACGACCAGCGCGAATGCCGTGGCTGCGACGCGCCGGGCGGCTGGAAGAACCAGAACGAGCCGCAGCTGATCGACCGGCGCGAGCAGGTGCTGGATTCCATGACCGCCTATCAAATCACCGAGCTGATGGAAGGCGTGGTCCAGGCCGGGACCGCGACCGTGGTCAAGGCGGTCGGCAAGCCGATCGCCGGAAAGACCGGCACCACCAACGAGGCCAAGGACGCTTGGTTCGTCGGCTTCTCGCCCGACGTCGCCGTCGCGATCTACATGGGCTACGACAAGCCGCGTCCGCTCGGCAAGGGTAACGCCGCGACCGGCGGCCATCTCGCAGCCCCTATCGCGCGCGACTTCCTCCAGCTCGCGCTCGCCGACAAGCCCGCGGTTCCGTTCAAGGTGCCGGCCGGCATCAAGCTGGTGCGCGTCGTCTCCAAGACCGGCATGCGCGCCGGCCCGGGCGAGACCGGCGGAACCATCCTCGAAGCCTTCAAGCCGGGCACGGCACCGCCGGACAACTACTCCGTCATCGGCGTTGCCGATGCCGACGGCCGCATGCCGGCCTCGCAGCAGCAGCAGCCGGATTCCGGCTTCTTCATGCGTCCGGGCACCGGCGGGTTATACTAAGGCTTAGGACAAGACGGACGTTCCTCGCGGCGGCGGTTGCGCTTTGCAGCCGCCGCCGCTACATCCCGATCTCAATGACGCGCGGGACCAATTCCGCGAGACCAGAGAACCATATGCGCGCCGAAATCGAACGGTTGGTAGAAGAGATCAAGCAGTCAGTCGGGCTGCTGAGGAGGCATCTTTGACGTCGAGAAATCGACGGCGCGCCTCGCTGAGCTGAACAAGCTCGCAGAAGATCCCAACCTCTGGAACGATCCCCAGAAGGCCCAGAAGCTGATGCAGGAGCGGACCTCGCTTGAGGATTCGCTCTCGGGCATCGGCAAGGTCATGCAGGAGCTCGAAGACGACATCGGCATGATCGAGCTCGGCGAAGCCGAGGGCGATGAGGGCGTCGTGGCTGAAGCCGAAGCCGCGCTGAAGAACCTCAAGAAGGAAGTCGCGCGGCGCGAGCTCGAGGCGCTGCTGTCGGGTGAAGCCGATGGTTTCGATTCTTATCTCGAAGTGCATGCCGGCGCCGGCGGCACCGAGAGCCAGGACTGGGCGCAGATGCTGCTGCGCATGTACACGCGCTGGGCGGAGACCCACGGCTTCAAGGTCGAGGTCATGGAAGAGTCCGACGGCGAAGAGGCCGGCATCAAGTCGGCAACGATCCAGGTCTCCGGCCGCAATGCCTATGGCTGGCTCAAGACCGAGGCCGGCGTGCATCGCCTGGTGCGCATCTCGCCATTCGATTCCAACGCGCGGCGGCACACCTCGTTCTCGTCGGTCGCGGTGTTTCCGGTGATCGACGACAGCATCAAGATCGACATCAAGGAATCCGACGTCCGCGTCGACACCATGCGCTCGGGCGGCGCCGGCGGCCAGCACGTCAACAAGACCGAATCCGCGGTGCGGTTGACGCATATCCCGACCGGCGTTGCGGTGGTTTGCCAGGCCGGCCGCTCCCAGCACAAGAACAAGGCGCAGGCCTGGGACATGTTGCGCGCACGGCTTTACCAGATCGAGCTGAAGAGGCGCGAAGAAAAAGCCGCCGCCGACCAGGCCGCCAAAACCGATATCGGCTGGGGCCACCAGATCCGCTCCTACGTGCTGCAGCCCTACCAGATGGTGAAGGATCTGCGCACGGGTGTGCAGACCTCCGACACCTCCGGCGTGCTCGGCGGCGATCTCGACGACTTCATGGCCGCGACGCTGGCGCAGCGCGCCTTCGGCACCACGGGCGCTGACATCGAGGACGTCGACTGATGCCCCGGACCGCTTTCATCGGGCTTGGACGGATGGGCCACGGCATGGCCGGCCGCTATCTTGATGCCGGTTTTACGGTGACGCTGTGGAATCGCAGCAAGGCCAAGGCGGAAGACCTGATCGCGCGCGGCGCGCTCTGGGCGACCTCGCCTGAGGACGCCGCGATCGATGCGGACGCGGTGGTGACCATGGTCGCCGACGACGAAGCCTCGCGCGCAGTCTGGCTCGGCCCGAAGGGCGCGGCCAAGACCGCGAAGGCCGGCACCATCGCGATCGAATGCTCCACCGTTTCCTATGACCACGCCCGGGAGATGGGCCGCGAGCTCAACGCGCGCGGCCTGATCTATATCGATTGCCCCGTGACGGGTTTGCCGGATGCGGCAGCGAGCGGAAAGCTGACGCTGCTGGTTGGCGCTGACGCTGCCGATCTCGAACGCGCGCGGCCCTATCTCGAACCGATCGGCTCGACCATCCGCCATTTCGGCGCGGTCGGCACCGGCACCGTCTACAAGCTCGTCAATAATCTGATGGGGGCCATCCAGATCGCCGGCCTCGCCGAAGGCCTCGCCATCGCCGAGCAGGCCGGGCTCGACATGAACCTCGTGCTGGAATCGATCCAGGCGGGCGTCGCCGCAAGCCCACAGGTGCAGCGACACTCCAAGCGCATGGTCCGCCCGCGATTTCAGCGGCGCGACGTTCACGGCGGCGCTGCGGCACAAGGATGCCGCCTACGCCGTGAAGCTCGCCGAAAGCCTGCTGGCCGACAAGCCACTGGTCTCGCGCGCCGCGGTCGAGTCCTACGCGCAGGCAAAAGCTACGATGCCGGATGGCGATGAAGGCAAGATGATCGAGCTGGTGTCGCGGCCGAAGAAGCCGTCCTAGCGGATCCATCGACATCGGTAGCCTCGTTCGCACCGTTAGAGCATCGGCTTCGTAAACCGGTGCTTCATCGGAAATCGGGTGGCGCTGTTCGCTGTGCTGTCCTAGGCGGCAAGCTCGGCCGCAGAGGTGAGACGCCATGCTCCCAAACGACAATCGGATCGACGCGCGGGACTGGTCGCTGCTCGCGCTGCTCTCGGTCCTCTGGGGCGGCTCGTTCTTCTTCAATGGCGCGGCGTTGCGGGAGTTGCCGCCGCTGACATTGGTGTTTTTGCGTGTCGCGCTGGGCGCGGCCATTCTGCTGCCGCTGCTGCACGTCCAGGGAATCCGTTTTCCCAAGGGCATGGCGGGCTGGAAGCCGTTCGTTGCGATTGGATTCCTCAATAACGTCATCCCGTTCTCGTTGATCGTGATCGGACAGACTTTCATCCCGAGCGGCCTGGCGTCGATCCTGAATGCCACCACGCCGCTGTTCACGGTGATCGTGATGGCGGCGGCAGGCGAAGAGGCCTTACAGCTGCGCCGCGTCGCCGGCGTGGCACTGGGCCTCTCCGGCGTGATCATCCTGCGCGGATGGGGCGTTGAAACACGGGCAGGGCAGGGGCTCGGCATCTTGCTCTGTCTCGGCGGCGCCTTCAGCTATGGCTTTGCGGCGCTGGCGGCGCGGCGGCTGTTGAAGGACGCAGCCCCGCTGGGAACGGCAGCGTTTCAACTGATGGCATCCACGGTGATGATGGCACTCGTCGCCGGCGCAATGGAGCAGCCATGGCGGTTACCGATGCCGGGCGTGACGATTTGGCTCGCGGTGCTTGGCCTTGCCGGCCTGTCGACGGCGCTCGCCTATATCGTCTTCTTCCAGATCCTGCGGCGCTCGGGCGCGACCAATGTGATGCTGGTGACGCTGCTCATTCCCGTCACCGCCGTTCTTCTGGGATCGCTCGTGCTGGGCGAGCCGATCTCCGCACGCGAGATCGCGGGCGCCGGCGTCATCGGCAGCGCGTTGCTGGTGATCGACGGACGCGTTCTAAATCTACTGCGGCGCGTCACGTAAGTTCCGGATCGTCGTTTCACGTCGCGGAAAATCGAAGCGCTTGCCAGCGGCAAGTCCGCTTGCGACACTCCCGGCAAAACAAGACTACAAAATAGGGGAGAGAACGATGCCGGGTCGTCGCGAAAACCTTGTTGCCCTCGCCATTTTTGCTGCCGGAGTGTTGGTCACGACACCGGCGCTGGCGCAGAAGAAATACGATCCCGGCGCCACCGACACCGAAATCAAGCTCGGCAACATCATGCCCTATAGCGGACCGGCGTCATCCTATGGCGTGATCGGCAAGACCGAGGCCGCGTTCTTCAAGATGGTCAACGACCAGGGCGGCATCAAGGGCCGCAAGATCAATTTCATCAGCTATGACGACGCCTATTCGCCGCCGAAGGCGATCGAGCAGGCGCGCAAGTTGGTCGAGAGCGACGAGGTGTTGCTGATCTTCCAGCCGCTTGGCACGCCTTCGAACTCCGCGATCATGAAATATATGAATTCCAAGAAAGTGCCGCAGCTCTTCGTCGCCTCCGGAGGCACCAAGTTCGGCGACCCCAAGAATTTCCCGTGGACCATGGGATTCCAGCCGAACTACCAAAGCGAAGGGCGGATCTACGCAAAGTACATCCGCGACAAATTCCCCAACAGCAAGATTGCGGTGTTCTGGCAGAACGACGATGCCGGCAAGGACCAGTTCAAGGGCCTGAAGGATGGGCTTGGCGACAAGGCCAACATGATCATCGCAGACAAATCTTATGAGGTCAGCGATCCCTCGATCGATTCGCAGATCGTCGCCTTACATGATTCAGGCGCCGACATCTTCTTCTCCTGGGCTGCGCCCAAAGGCTCCGCGCAGGCGATCCGCAAGGTCGGCGAACTTGGCTGGAAGCCAAAATTCTTCCTCGCCAACACCGCGACCTCGGTCGCCTCGGTGCTCAAGCCCGCCGGGCTCGACTATTCCAAGGACATCATCTCGACTGTCTATCTCAAGGACCCGACCGATCCGACCTGGGACAAGGATCCCGCGGTGGTCAAATGGCGCGAGTTCATGGACAAATATTACCCCGACGGCGACAAGGCCAATGCCAACAACGTTTACGGCTACGTCCAGGCCGAGGCGATGGCGCAGGTGCTGAAGCAGTGCGGCGACAACCTCACACGTGACAACGTCATGAAGCAGGCCACCAGCCTGAAGGATTTTCACACCGACCTGATGCTGCCCGGCATCCTGGTCAACACCTCGGCCGATGACTATTTCCCGATCGAGCAGATGCAGCTGATGCGCTTCAACGGGCAGGCTTGGGAGTTGTTCGGCGACGTCATCACTGGCGAAGTCGGCCACGAGCGCAGTCAATAGTCAGGGCTGGCGGCCAGAGCTAAGCGCGTGCGCCCAAAGCGAGAAGCGCAGGCCTAGCCGGCGCTCAGCCGCACACCGGCGCGCAAAAACTTCTGCGGATCGACCGCTTCGCCGTCGATACGGGTTTCGTAGTGCAGATGCGGGCCGGTCGACCGTCCCGTCGAGCCGACGAGACCGACGACCTGGCCGATCTTCACGATCTCGCCGACCCTGACGTTGATCTCGGAGAGATGGCCGTAGCGAGTCGCAAGTCCATTGCCGTGATCAACCTCGATCATGCGGCCGTAGCCGCCGGACCAGCCGGCCGAGACGACCTTGCCGTTGGCGGTGACGCGAACGGGATCGCCGGTTGCGGCGCGGAAGTCGAGCCCGGTGTGCATCGCGGGTCGGCCAAGAAACGGATCGCTGCGCACGCCGAAGCCGGAGGTGAACTCGACCTCGCCGATGACGGGCTTGCGATAGGGCACGAGGGAGAGCGTGCGATTGAGCCGATCCATCTCGGCGCGAGTGATGTTGATGCGAGAGAGCTGCTTCTCGAACGGCCCTGAACTGGCCGTGAGTTTTACGGGGACGAAAGGCCCGCCCATCGCCGTGCGCGGCACGGCGGCTTCGAGATTTGCGAGGTTCAGGCCGAGGTCGCTGACGACGCCGCGCATCCGCCGCATGCGTGAATCCATGCCTTCCTCGACGGCGCTGAGCGCCGCCATCTGGCGACGCTCGACCTGGTCAAGCGAGGTCGTGAGCCGAACCACGACGTTGTCGAACCCCTGGTTCTTGGCGAATTGATTGACCGGCGGAGCCGCGAGGGTCGGCGCGCGCGATTCGAGCCGCGCTTCGCGATCCGGCGGCGCTACGAAAATCACGGTGTCGCTGATCGGCGAGGGTTTTGGCGTGCCCTGCGTCGCCTGGCTCGCCTCGCCACGCTGCGGGGTGGACCGGGGAATCGATCCGGTCACGTCGGGCATGGCGCCGAGCGCCGTGGCCCGGGACTCCAGCGCCGTCTGGCGCTTCATGATCTGGTCGAGCTTCTGGTCGAACTGCTCCTGGTCGAGCAGCTGCCGGCTGGTGGTGCGGTCGACCTTGGCGCGCAGCTCGGTGATGCGGTCCTCATAGGCGTATTGCATCTCGGCTTGCCGGGCGATCAGCCGGGTGAGGACGTCGTCGCGGAAGGCGAAATAGGTCGCGGTTGCGGCCGACCAGAGCCCGAGCAGCACGACGGTGCCGACCACGATCCAGAACACCACAGGCCCCAGGCGAACCTGCTTGCCGTGATGCACAATGGTGTAGGCGTCATCGGTGTCCGGAAGGGGAATCGCGGCTGCCGCCGTCGCGGCAGGACGGCGGTTGAAAGACCGTCCGTGGTCGTGCGGGTGATGTTGGGTGTACTGCGAATATTGGGCAGAACTTTTCGACATCGGCACTCCCGCGCCGGTCGGATGAGTCCGTACGGCTTAATTGCCGCAGCAATCTGGGCCGGTCATGGTTAATTTTCCGGAAATGGAACCCCTTGAATTTAAAGGATTGGTTAAAGGCTTCTTGCCGCTTCCAGCACCTCGTCGGCGTGGCCGTCGACCCGGACATTACGCCAGACCTTGGCGACCTTGCCGTCGGCGCCGAGCAATATCGTGGTGCGAAGAACTCCCAGGAAGGTCTTGCCATACATCGATTTTTCGCCCCAGACGCCGTAGGCCTCCAACATCTCATGCTTCTCATCCGAGATCAGGGGGACGTCGAGACCGTGCTTGTCGCGAAACTTCTCCTGGGCCTTTAACGGATCGGCGGAAATACCAAGCACCGCCGTGCCAGCCGTGGCGAAGGCGCCGGTCAGCCGGGTGAAGTCGATGGCCTCCCTGGTGCAGCCCGGCGTGTCGGCGCGGGGATAGAAGAACAGGACGAGCTTCTGGCCGGCATAATCCGATAGCGCAACGACACCGCCGCCGTCGCGGGGCAGGCGGAAGGCGGGAGCCTTCTGGCCCTCGGCCAAGGCGGCCTTCGCCGCCGTTCCGGGCGCGGAGGCGGATTTAGAAGAATTTAACCGCTTCGATGCGGCCTTATGCGATGCTGCTTTTGCTATCGTTCCAGTTGATTTGCTTGCCGGTGTCCGCTGTGTTTTCGCGGACTTTGTTTGAGTCGCGGCCCGCGTTTTCAGGGGCGCCTTTTTAGCCGTCGGACTGCCGGAGGGCGTTTTGGACGATTTCTTTCGGGATTTCTGGGACATACGCCTTCCTTTCGTCGCTTTCGGCGGGTCAACCAAAGCGGTATTACAGCCTTCGTCCGGTGTGCCGGAATCGCGCCCTCAGGTAGGCGAGTCTGACGACGCCGGAGTCTGGTTACAAGGAATTACACGCACCACCCCACTGCTCGTTGAACGCGCTCCCGGGGCGAAATGACGAACAGCAGGAACATTCGAGGTATGGCGGCAATGCCGGCGCAGGGAGCTTCGCTTCCGGTCGACGGCTGCGGTCCTGGCGGCGCTCGATCCCACGACGGGCGCCTGTATCGAGAGGCAATGGCAAGGAATACGTCGCCCCAGGACTACAATCGGGATTTGGATCGGCGCGGCGGCCAACAAGAGTCGCAGCAATGGGACGACGCCGATTGGGATTCGGATCAGGAAGCGGCGGCGGGCCATCGGGCGCGCCGGCTGTTGTCGCGTTCCAGTTCGGGCTTCCATCGTTTCGGTGACGGGTTTGGGAGGTTGCGCCGCTGGCTGGGTGGTGGGCGCTGGCTAAAGCGCACGGCCGTGGTCGTCGGCGCCCTGGCTGTCATCTTCGTCGGCTGTTTCGGCGCGCTGTGGTGGCGGCTCGGCGCCGGTCCCATCAATCTGGACATTGCGACGCCGTGGCTCGCCGCGGCGATCGAGGACAATATTGGCCACGGCAACACGGTTGAGGTCGGCGGCACGCAGATCGAGCGGACCGGGCGGATCCGCATCGCCGTGCGTATCCGTGACATCGTCGTGCGCGACCAGGATCACGCCATTGTCGCCACCGCGCCGAAGGCTGAGGTGAGGCTGTCGGGTGCGGGTCTGCTGATGGGACGCCTGCGCGCCGAAAGCCTCAACCTCGTCGATGCCGAGCTCGCGATCCGGATCGCGCCCGACGGCACCGTCACAGTGTCGGCCGGCGACACCGCAAAGCCGCTCGCAACCGGCGTTGCCTCCAAGAAGGACGCGGGCCTGCCACCGACATTCCCGCGCAACGGTGGCCCACCGCCGCCATTCGCAACAGTGCCTGCGAGCCCGGACGCATCGCAAGCCGCCGCCCAGGCCACGCCCCCGAGTGGGATTCTTCAGGGTCTCGACTGGCTCGACAGTCTGAGCATGACCGGCCTCGACGGCCAGAACCTCAACGAGATCGGCCTGAAGAACGGCAATCTGGTCGTTGACGATCAGCAGCGCGGCAGCAAATGGACGTTTGAGAACATCACGCTCAGCCTGCGCCGGCCGAGCCGTGGCGGCGTCGCGCTCAGCCTCGGCGAGGAGGGCGCGCGTCCGTGGTCGCTGCGTGCCACGATCGGCCCCGCCGAGAATGGCGTGCGCTCGGTCGATATCCGCGCCGACAAGGTCTCGACCGCCAACATCCTGCTGGCGTTGCGGGTGAAGGACCTCACCTATACCGCCGACCTGCCGCTCACCGGCGAGCTCAAGGGCGAGCTCGGCCGCGACGGCGTGCCGACATTCTTCCGCGGCAAGATTGCGATCGGCGCCGGCAACATCATCGACACCGACACGCCCGACTACCCGATGGCGATCGACTCGGCCGAGATCAATGTCGAGTGGGATTCGAACCGGCGGGTGTTGGTCGCGCCGTTCAAGATTCTGTCGGGCGCGAACCGCCTGACCCTTCTGGCCCATCTCGAGCCGCCCAACGGCACCATCAATGACTGGCAGCTCGGCTTCAGCGGCGGTTCGATCCTGCTGGGCGGCATCGACAACGAGCCGCCGCTGGTCTTCAACCGGATTGCGATTGGCTTCCGCTTCGACACCGACCACAAAAGGCTGCTGTTGACGCAGGCCGATATCTCCAACGGAGAGATCGGCGTCGCCGGCACCGGCGCCATCGACTATTCGGGCGAGCCAAGGCTGACATTGGGTTTTGCGGGAACGCCGATGTCGGCCTCCGCGCTCAAGCGGATGTGGCCGACGCTTGTCGTTCCCGAATTGCGCGAATGGGTGATCGAGCGGATCGAGCGTGGCACGCTGCAGCGCATCGAGATCGGCGTCAATTCGCCGGTCAAGAATCTTCCGCGCAGGGGTCCACCCATTCCCGACGACGGCCTGTCGGTCAATATCGTTGCAAGCGGTGTCGCGGTTCGCCCGGTGGATGGCATGCCGGTGGTGCACGATGCCGATTTGAAGGCGCGCGTGACCGGGCGCACCGCGACCGTGAATATCGGGCAGGGCATTGCCGATACCCCGGCGGGCCGCAAGATCACGATTTCCGACTTCGTGTTCGAGGTGCCTGATATGGTTCCCAAGCCGTCGCCGTCGCGGACCAGGTTCCGTGCCGATGGCCCAGTGCCTGCGGCCGCCGAAATGCTTTCCAATGATCGCCTGAGCGATCTGTCGTCGACCGTCATCGATCCCAACACCAGCAAAGGGACGTTCTCGGCGAACATCCAGCTGGGCCTGCCGGTCAAGGGCGAGCTGACCAAGGCCGACACCACCTATACCGTCACCGCCGATCTCAACGGTTTTGCTGCCGACAAGCTGGTCATGAACCAGAAGCTGGAAGCCAATAACCTCAAGATCGTCGCGAACAACCAAGGCTATCAGGTCAAGGGCGACGTCAAGATCAACGGGCAGGCGGCCTCGCTCGACTACCGCAAGCCGGCTGAGGGCGATGCGGACGTCAAATTGCAGGCCACGCTCGACGATGCGGGCCGCGCGCGCCTCGGATTCGATCTGAGCCCCGCCGTCAGCGGATCGCTGCCGATCAAGCTGTCGGGCAAGATCGCAGGAGGGCCCGACCAGACGACGAAGCTCGGCGTCGAGGCCGACCTGACCTCGGTCAGGCTCGACAACATCCTGCCCGGCTGGGTCAAGCTGCCGGGCAAATCGGGCAAGGCCAGCTTCAAGGTGGTGCCGACGGCGCAATCGACGCGTCTGGAGGACATCGTCGTCGAAGGCGGCGGCGCCTCGATCAAAGGGGCGCTCGAGGTCGATGCCAACGGCGACCTCATGAACGCGAACTTCCCGACCTACGCGCCCTCCGACGGCGACAAGGCGTCGCTGAAGGTGGAGCGAGGCCAGGACGGCGTGATCAAGGGCACGATGCGCGGGGACGTATTCGACGGCCGCGGCTTCCTGAAGTCGGCGATCTCAGGAAATTCCAAGGACGATGCCAAGAGCAAGACGAAGAACGTCGATTTCGACATCGACGTGAAGCTCGGCGCCGTCATGGGTTTCAACGGCGAGGCGATGCGCAGCGTCGACGCCAAGATGTCGCGCCGCAGCGGCGCGGTCAAAGCCTTCACGCTGAGCGGCAGGATCGGAAAAGACACGCCCGTGGCGGCCGATTTGCGCGGCGGCCGCGCCCAGGGCAACCGTGAGGTGATCTATCTCCAGACCAGCGATGCCGGCAGCTTCCTGCGCTTCACCGACACCACCAACAAGGTCTTCGGCGGCCAGATGGTGGTGGCGATGGAGCCGCCGACGTCAGAGCCTACGACAAGAGAAGGCCTGATCAACGTGCGCGACTTCTCGGTCAAGGGAATGGAGCAACTCGATCGCGTCGCGGCGGGCGCTGCTAACGGCGCGCAGAGCGGGGTGGCCTTCACGGCGTTGCGCGCGGAGTTCACGCGGCAGAACGGCGCGCTCACGATCCGCGACGGCGTGGTCAAGGGTCCGATGGTCGGCGCCACCATCGAGGGCTCGATCGACTTTCCCGGCAACCAGGTGTGCATGAGCGGCACCTTCGTGCCGATGTACGGGTTGAACAACATGTTCGGACAGATTCCGGTACTCGGGCTGTTCCTGGGTGGTGGCGATAAAGAGGGACTGATCGGCGTAACCTACGAGGTCGTCGGCACGCCGGCCGCGCCCGTGATGCGCGTCAATCCGGTCTCGGCCATGGTGCCGGGCGTGTTCCGAAAGATCTTCGAGTTCAACACCGGCAAGCAGAACACGCCGTTCGAGGAATTCCCCTCGCAGTCGCACGATGGTTCGACCGGATCGCCGCGTCAACTATCGAGCGGCTGCAGCATCGCGCGGCGATAGCGCGCTGGGCTGATTCGCCGAGTGCGATCAGGTCGGGCCACCGCCGAGTCAGCCTACGCCGCGCGCACGCCGGCCAGGAATGTCCCGACTTCGCCGGAGAGCTGCTCGGCCTGCTTGGAGAGGTTCGAGGCGGCTGCGAGCACCATGCCTGCGGCATTGCCGGTCTCGTTCGCTGCCGTGCTGACGCCGCCGATGTTGGTGGTGACTTCCTGGGTCGCCTCCGCGGTCTGCGAAACGCTGCGGGCGATCTCGGCGGTGGCGGCGCCTTGCTCCTCGATCGCAGCCCCGATCGAGGTCGCGATCCGGCTGACTTCCTCGATGGTGGCGGTGATGCCACCGATGGCGTCCACGGCCTCCTTGGTCGCGCCCTGGATCTGCGCGATCTTGTCACCAATCTCGCGGGTCGCTTCCGCGGTCTGGCTCGCCAGCGATTTCACCTCGGAGGCGACGACGGCAAAGCCGCGGCCGGCTTCACCGGCGCGCGCGGCCTCGATGGTGGCGTTGAGCGCGAGCAGATTGGTCTGCGCCGCGATGCTGGAGATCAGCTCGGCGACATGTTCGATTTGCTGGGCACCGTCGGAGAGGGCGCGCACGATGGTGTCGGTGCGGCGTGCGCTGTCCACGGCGCGGCCGGTGACCTCGGCGGATTGCGCGACCTGACGGCTGATCTCGGTGATGGAGGAGGAGAGTTCTTCGGCAGCGGCCGCGACCGTCTGAACGCGCTGGCTGGCTTCGGTGGCGGCCGAGCCGACCACGGCGGCGCGGCGGTTGGTGCCTTCCGCGGTCGACGACATCGACTTGGCGGTGACCTCCAGTTCGCCGGAGCCCGAGGCCATCAGGCCGACGAGCTGGCCGACGGAGGCATCGAACCGGTCGGCAAGCGAGATCAGCGCATCGCGCTTCTCCTGCTCGCTGCGGGTCTTGGTGGCGACCTGCTCGGCCTCCAGGTTACGCGCTGTCAGCGCGGTCTGCCTGAGCACTTCGAGGGTCTCGGCCATGCGGCCAATCTCGTCGCCGCGACCGGTTTCCTCGACTGGCTTGTCGATGGCGCCTTCGGAAATCTCCTGCATGCGGGTCTTCTGGCGGTCGAGCGCGCTCAGCACGTCGCGGGCGATCAGCCACGACAGCGTCGCCATCAGCAACATCAGGCCAACGCCGATCCCGGCAAGCTCGAGCGTCAGCGCGCGGACGTCGGCGTCGATGTCGTCGACATAGAGGCCGTAGCTGATCGTCGCGTTCCAGGGCGCAAACTTGCGCGTGAAAACGGTCTTGCGGACGGGCTCCGTCTGGCCGGGGCGGGGGTAGAGATATGAGGCTACGCCGCCCTGAGCAGTCTGGTTGCCGGCACTTATGATCGCATCTGCGATGAGGACACCGTTGGAGTCCTTTGCACCCGTGATCTTGCCTTCGAGCTGCTGGTTCGCGCCGTTCACCAGGATCGAGGTATCGGCGTTATAGACCACCGGGTAGCCCTGGTTACCGTTGAATGTCATGCGCCGTCCGCGCATGTGGAACTGGGCCTTCGCTTCGGCCTGCGTCAGCTTGCCGGCGGTGACGTCGTCCTGGACCGACTGGGCAAGGGTGTAGAGGATGTCGACCGCTGTCTTCATCTGCTGGACCCGGTCTTCCATCATGCGGCTCTTGCTGAGGAAGGCCGATACCGCGATGATGGCCGTGATTGTGAGAGCCGCGAGGCAGACCATGCTGGTAAGCTTGGTGCGGATCTTCAGATGGCTCAGCAGCTTCATCGCAGCCTCTACGAAATGGTTGTTATTGCTCGCATCGGTAGCATGAAGTTCTTACCATTCATGAACATAGCCATGCCTCGACCCGCTGCGGGACAGCCGCTGCGCAACCTTATGCGCAAGCGTGCAGGCAAAACGCCATGCATCGCCGTGCATCCGTATTTTTGCGGAAGGATATCGTTCTCAGACTTTGGTGGTGATCGAGCTTGGCAGGACGGCCGATGAATCGATTCGTTCACCGCATCATCATGTCCTTGCTGCTCGTGGCGGCCCTCGTTCTCATCTGGAACGTGCTGGGGACGCGCTGAGCCGGCACCGGCAAATCCGCCGGTACCGACTTGCTTGCGAGATAACTAGAAGCCTTAGCGCCGTGCGAATGCGCCGCTGGTCGAATCGCTTTCCTTGCCTATTGCCGCATCGACGCTGACCGATCCGCCGCCGGCTGCCGAGAGGTAGAGGCAGGCGAAGCAGAACAGGATCGCCGCGGTGCCGCCATTGAGCAGCGGCAGGAACACCGGCGTTTCGCCCTTGAGCATGTGGCCCATGAAGTAGGCGAACGCCATTTCACCCGAGAGAATGAATGCCGCGAGGCGGGTGAACAGGCCGAGCATCAAGAGCGCGCCAAGCACGAGCTCGATCGTACCGGCCGCGTAGATGATCGGCGGGATGTTCGCGAAGTAGGGCAGCACCGGAAACTTGAACAGTTTGGCGATCCCGTACTGGAACAGCAAGAGACCGGTGACGAAGCGAAACAGGCTCAAGAGAACCGGTTGAAAGCGAGTGAGATAGGGAAAGTTCATGGGTTTGTCCCTCCATCCAATGCGCGACTTGGAGCGGATTCAGTTCCGCCTCGCAAGCCACCCCGGATCGATTCCGCGCTGACATTTTCGTCATGTAGGACAAAACACCGCAGTTTGCCGCTTCACCCCGGTTGCGCCGAATTTTTTTTCACGCGTGGCCTCGTGAGTCGTACGTAATTTCCCGGTGACATCGAGGGATGCAGGTTACGTCGAGGAGACCTACCGCCGCAAGGCGGGTACGACCAGGAACGGGATCATCCCGAGCACCACGCTCGCAAGTGCGAAAGCGAGCAGCGCGTTGTAGCCATGGGTAACGTCATGGATCAGGCCGCCGCTCCAGGAGCCGAACGCCGAACCGAGGCCGCTGCCAATCGAGATCGTGCCGAAGATGGTGCCGACACGCTTACCCCGAAAAATCTTCATCGCGGTTGCCGTGATCAGCGGTCCACGCGAGCCCATCATGCTGCCGAAGCAGACGACGAAACCGGAGAGCACAATGATGTTGGGGGTGTACTGCAACAGCCACAGCAGGAAGATGCCGAGGATCGAGATCGCGTAGCTCAGCAGTACCGACGGTCTACGCCCGATCAGCCCGTCGAGCGCGGAGACGCCAAGCATGCCGAACACCAGCACGACGCCGGAAAAGCCCCAGGCGGTCGCGGCCTGGAGTGGCGGAAAGCCGGCATCGATCAGATAGGCCACGATCTGCGCGGCGATCGCATACATGCCGACGGCAGTGAAGAAGAATGTCGAGAACAGCGCCCAGAAGGCGTGATGGCGCATTGCGCTCGGAAGCGTCCAGCCATGATCGACGAAATCCGGATCGGTCTTCTTCGCGATATGCGGCGAGCCTGAGGCGAACAGCTGCCATGGCAGCAGCATGAGCGGCACCAGCAGGCCGAGCGTGACGAAGCCGAACAGCTGGTAGGTTTCGCGCCAGCCGAGATGATCGATCAAAAGCTGCGAAGCCGGCAGCAGCGCCAGCACGCCGCCACCCATGGCCGAATAGACGACCGCCATCGCGGTCGGCAGTTTTGGGCCGAACCAGCGGCCCAGCAGAATCGAGTTCGGCACGTTGCCGATGAAGGCGACGCCGATGCCGACGCACAATCCAATCGAGAGCTGGAATTGCCAGAGCGACTGTGCATGGCTCGCGATCAGGAAGGCCGAGCCGAGCAGCAACAGCCCGAGCGCATAGACGATGCGCGGTCCGGAATGATCGAACAGGCGCCCGACCAGCGGTGCAGTCAGTCCGCTGACGAGCCAGGTCAGCGAATAGATCGAGACGACCTGGGCGCGATCCCAGCCGAAGTTTTCCGAGATCGGCTTCAGGAAGACGGTAAAGCATTCGCTGAGGCCGCGGCCGAGCACGGCGAGCGTGAAGCAGAGCGCGAGCACCACCAGCGCGGTGCGCGCGACGCCCTGCGGCGTCGCCGTGACGCGTTCCCTGGTTGCTTGCTTGGACTGTTCCTTGGACTGTTCCTTGGACCGTTCCCTGGGCGTGTTCTGGTTCATTGCCAGTCAGGGAGCGCGCTTCGGCGCGCCCTGACAAGCAGCGAAAAGCTCATACGCCTATGCAGGCCTGATGAGGATGTGCTTCTTCTTGCCGAACGACAGCTTGACCACGCCCTCCGGGGTCAGGTTGGCCACTGAGAGCGCCATCTTTTCGTCGGTGACGGGCTCGTCATTGACGCGCAGGCCGCCGCCCTTGATCTGGCGCCGTGCTTCGCCGTTGGAGGCAACGAGGCCCGCCTTGACGAAGGCGTTGAGCACGCCGAGGCCGGCATCGAACTCGCCGCGCGGAATTTCCACGGTCGGCAGGCTCTCGGACAGCGCGCCTTCCTCGAAGGTGCGGCGCGCGGTCTCAGCCGCCTCGTTCGCTGCGTCGCGGCCATGCAAGAGCGCGGTCGCCTCGGTGGCGAGCACCTTCTTGGCCTCGTTGATATCGGAGCCGCCGAGCGCCTCGAGCTTCCTGATCTCGCTGATCGGCAGCGTCGTGAACAGTTTCAGGAATTTGCCGACGTCGGCATCCTCGGTGTTGCGCCAGTATTGCCAGAAATCATACGGCGAGAACTGGTCGGCGTTGAGCCAGACCGCGCCTTGCGCGGTCTTGCCCATCTTGGCGCCCGACGCCGTCGTGAGCAGCGGCGTCGTCAGCGCGTACAGTTGGTGGGTGCCCATCCGGCGGCCGAGATCGACGCCCATGATGATGTTGCCCCACTGGTCCGAGCCGCCCATCTGCAAGCTGCAGCCGGTGCGTCTGGCGAGCTCGACGTAATCGTAAGCCTGGCAGATCATGTAGTTGAATTCGATGAAGCTCATCTCCTGCTCGCGCTCGAGGCGGAGCCGCACGGAGTCCATCGTCAGCATACGGTTGACCGAGAAGTGCCGGCCGACGTCGCGCAGCATCTCGATCCAGTTGAGCTTGGTCAGCCACTCGGCATTGTCGAGCATGATGGCGTCGCTCTTGCCATCGCCATAGCGCAGCACCTTTGCGAACACGCCGCGGATCGAGGCTTTGTTGGCCTCGATCTCGGCGATGGTGCGGATCGCACGCGTCTCGTCCTTGCCGGAGGGGTCGCCGACCATGGTGGTGCCGCCGCCCATCAGCGTGATCGGCTTGTTGCCGGACTGCTGCAGCCAGTGCAGCATCATCATAGTCAGGTAGTTGCCGATGTGCAGGGAGGGGGCGGTGCAATCGTAGCCGACATAAGCCGTCGCCTCGCCCTTGGCCGCGAGCGCGTCCAGCCCCTCAAAATCGGAGCACTGGTGGATGAATCCACGTTCCTGCAGGGTATTGAGGAAATCCGATTTGAATGCAGTCATTTGTCGGCGTGCCTGACAATTCTTGGTTTACTGTTTTGGGGGCAATTTAAGGATCTACTTGGGAACTCGATTGCCGCCCGCCACTTTGGCCTGTGGCATTATAAGATGTGTCCCTCAGGCACAAGATCGGCATGCCGGAGGGGTTCTCTTGAGGACGCTGATCCATGATGTTGACGGCACTTGGTTTGATGAGCGGCACCTCGCTGGACGGGGTGGATGTCGCGCTGATCGAAACCGACGGAAAGCAAGTGAAGGCGTTCGGGCCGTCCGGCTACCGGCCCTATAGCCCGGCGGAGCGCAATTTGCTGCGCCAGGCGCTGAGCGAGGCCGTGCACCTGGCGCAACGCGATGCCCGGCCGGGAATTCTGGCCGAGGCCGAGCGCGCGGTGACGCTCGTGCACGCCGAGGCAGTGGCCGCCTTTATCGCCCAGAACCGGATGAAACCGGAAGACATCGACATCGTCGGATTCCACGGCCAGACCGTGCTGCACCGCCCCGAGAAGCGGCTGACGGTGCAGATCGGCGATGCGCCGGCGCTGGCCAGGGCAATCCATATTCCCGTGATGCATGATTTCCGCGCCGCCGATGTCGAGGCCGGCGGCCAGGGCGCGCCATTCGTGCCGGTGTATCACCGGGCGCTCGCCAACTCGCTGGACCGTGAGGGGCCGATCGTGGTGGTCAATATCGGCGGTGTCTCCAACATCACCTATATCGACGGCAAAGATACGCTGATGGCCTGCGATACCGGGCCCGGCAACGCGTTGCTCGACGATTTCATGTACCGCACCATGAACCAAGCGTTCGACGCCGAAGGAAAGTTCGCCGCACTCGGCAAGGTGGATGAAGCCTGGATCGCGCGGGCGCTGGAGCTGCCGTTCTTCGCAAGCCCGCCGCCGAAATCGCTCGACCGCAACGACTTTGCCGCGCTGAAGCTTGGCGAGGTGGTGCCGGCCGACGGCGCCGCGACGCTGACCGCCTTCACCGCCGCGGCGATCGCCCGCGTCATCCCCCTGCTGCCACGCAGGCCGCGGAGCTGGATCGTCTGCGGCGGCGGCGCCCGCAACCGGACCATGCTCCAGATGCTGCGGGAGCGTGTCGGGTCCGCGACTGTCGAGGCCGCCGAGGCGCTCGGCTGGGCTTCCGACGCCATCGAGGCGCAGGCGTTCGGCTTCCTCGCCGCGCGCGGTTTGAAGGGCTTGCCGTTGTCCTATCCGGCTACCACGGGTGTGCCGATGCCGATGACCGGCGGGGTGATCGCGCGGCCCTGAGGTCCAGGCCCGGGATCATACCGGTTGATGCAAATGCATTGAACTTGACGGTGCATGCAAATGCATCTATCTTGCATGCAATTGCATCCAAGTGCCGGGGTTCTTGCCATGACCGCTTCGCTCAAACTGATCAGCCACACGCTTTGTCCATACGTGCAGCGCGCGGTGATCGCGCTGAAAGAGAAGGGCGTGCCGTTCGAGCGGGTCGATATCGATCTCGCCAACAAGCCCGAGTGGTTTCTAAAACTGTCGCCGCTCGGCAAGGTGCCGGTGCTGGTGGTGACAACCGACAAGGGCGAGGTCGCGCTGTTCGAAAGCAATGTGATCTGCGAGTACATCGAGGAGACGCAAGGCGGCGTCGCGTTGCATCCGGCGGAGGCACTGACGCGCGCTGAGCATCGTGCGTGGATGGAGTTCGGTTCAGCGACCCTCGGTGACCTCTGGGGTCTGGAGACGACGACCGATCCGGCAACATTCGAGGGCAAGCGCCAGGCGCTCGTGACAAAGTTCGCGCGTGTCGAGGCCGCGCTAGGCGCAGGCCCGTTCTTCGCCGGCAATGCGTTCAGCCTCGTCGATGCGGTGTTCGCACCCGTCTTCCGTTATTTCGACGTGTTCGATGAGCTGACCGAACTCGGCATCTTCAAGGATCTGCCGAAGGTGAGGGCGTGGCGCGCCGCGCTGGCGAGCCGTCCGAGCGTTCGCACCGCGGTCGGCGCCGACTATCCGCAATTGCTGCGCGCCTTCCTTGTGCGTCATGACGCGCATCTGCTCAAGCTTGCGGCCTGAGCGCACGCCTATGTCATCGTCATTGGCATGGCTCATGCTGGTAATCGCCGGCGTGCTGGACGTCGGCTGGGCGATCTCGATGAAATATGCGGAGGGCTACACGCGCGTTGGCTGGAGCATCGTCTCGCTCGTGCTGCTCGCAGCCTTCGTTGTCCTGCTCGGGCGCGCCCTGAAGGTGCTTGAGGTCGGCGTCGCCTATTCGGTCTGGACCGGCATCGGCGCAGCCGGCACCTTTATCATGGGCGCAGTGCTGTTCGGCGAGACCTTGAGCGCGATGAAGCTTGCGGGCATCGCGCTCGTCTTGATGGGAATCGTCGCGCTCAAGCTGGCTTGAGCCGTCACAGCTCCGCGGCCATCTTCGCCAGCGTTGCGATCGTGTTCATGTTGCGCGCTGTGCCGGTCTTCGCGGCGGGGATGACGAGTTTTGACGACGCCATGCCATCGCCATAGTGCACATAGATCTCGCGGCGGCCGAGCTTGACCTCTTCATCCTCCTGACCGCGAACGCCGGCGAGCGTATCTGCGGGCGGCGCCTTGTCGAGAAAGATCGCGACCGTGCGGTTAGGCGCCATTTTCGGAAACGGATTTTGAGCAGCGACCTCTGCCATCTCGGCGCCGCTGCGCACGAGGACGCCGACCGGCGCGCCGGCGTAGGCGTGCAGTCGCCTTTCCAGCGCGGCCTTGATCGCGGATTCCGATTTGCGGCTGTTAAAAACCACGTTGCCGCTGGCGATGTAGGTGCGCACGGCGTCGAAGCCGAGCTCCTCACACATCGTCTTGAGCTCGCTCATCGGCAGCTTGCCGGTGCCGCCGACATTCACGGCACGCAGCAGGGCGAGGAACGAGCCCATTTGAGGCCTCAGCGCACGTTGGCGAGGCGCATGTCGAGATAGGCCGTGATGGTTTCCATCAGCGGCTCGAGCTTGGCGTCGAAGAAATGGTTGGCGCCGGGAATGACCTGCTGGTCGATCACGATGCCCTTCTGCGTCTTCAGCTTCTCAACCAGCGTGTTGACGTCCTTGGGCGGAACCACAGCGTCCTTCTCGCCATGCACGATCAGGCCCGAGGACGGGCAGGGCGCGAGGAACGAGAAGTCGTAGAGGTTGGCAGGCGGCGCGATCGAGATGAAGCCCTCGACCTCGGGGCGGCGCATCAGCAGCTGCATGCCGATCCAGGCGCCGAAGGAGAAGCCGGCAACCCAGCAGGCGCGCGCTTCGGGATTGATGGTCTGCGCCCAGTCGAGCGCGGCGGCCGCATCCGACAACTCGCCGGTGCCGTGGTCGAACGAGCCCTGGCTGCGGCCGACGCCACGGAAGTTGAAGCGCAGCACCGAGAAGCCGCGATGCGCGAACGCGTAGTAGCACTGGTAGATGATCTGATGATTCATCGTGCCGTGAAACTGCGGGTGCGGATGCAGGACCATCGCGATCGGCGCGTTCTTCTGCTTGGCCGGATGATAGCGGCCTTCGAGACGGCCAGCAGGGCCGGTGAAAATAACTTCGGGCATGGATGATCTCTTGATTGATCTCTTGAAGACGCTCTTCAGCAATCAACCGATTGTAGCCTCATCGGCAGCGACGCCGACGGAAGCGCGAATGGAAGTATGGAGCGGGGCGCCCTCGGATGATGCGCGAGCGGCGCGCGGTGAACTGACGCGCGCGTTCTAGCATGAGGCGAGGGTCAAAAAGCAAGCATCTTGAACATCGCCCAATGAGCTCAAGGTGTTAGCGCGTCATGGCGGCGCCATCGCGCGATGGGGATTCGGAATCGAGATTGCCAAGTGCGCCATGGGGCCCCATGTCGGGTACCAGCGCGGGCGAAGCAACCCACCCGCATGGTAACATAATACTTCATGCCGAGCCGTATTTACCTCGACTGGAATGCGACCACGCCGCTCCGCGCAGAGGCGCGAAGCGCAATGCTCGCAGCCTACGAACTGATCGGCAATCCATCTTCGGTCCATGCCGAGGGGCGGGAGGCGCGGCGGTTGGTCGAGGATGCGCGTGCCACGCTTGCGGCTGCCGTAGGTGCGCTGCCGCGGAACGTCGTCTTCACCTCCGCGGGAACCGAAGCCAACGCGCTGGCACTATCGCCGGGCCTGCGGGGGCCGTCTGGCCGGCCTGTCGAGCGCCTGCTGGTCTCGGCCATAGAACATGCTTCGGTGCTGGCAGGCGGACGGTTCCCGGCCGATGAGATCGGCCAGATCCGGGTCACGCGGTCCGGCGTGATCGACCTCGATCATTTGAAGGCGATGCTCAGCGACGGCCCGCCAGCGCTGGTTTCCATCATGGCGGCCAACAACGAGACGGGCGCGCTCCAGCCGGTCGCCGAGGCCGCGGCGATCGTTCACGAAGCGAGGGGCCTCCTGCATGTCGACGCAATCCAGACGCTTGGAAAAATCCATTTTGATATCAAGGCTATGGGCGCAGACCTTGCGACCTTTTCTGCGCACAAGATCAGCGGCCCCAAGGGCGTCGGTGCGCTGGTCGTGGCCGAGGGTGTGGCCGGACTTGAGCCGGTGCTGCGGGGCGGCGGGCAGGAGCTGAACCGGCGCGCGGGAACCGAAAATGTTGCTGGCATTGCCGGCTTCGGGGCAGCGGTGAGGATCGCCCTTCAGGCTTTGCCGGAGGATGCGGAGCGGATGGCAACCCTCAGGGATCGCTTGGAAGCTGGCATCCGCAGGGTCGCGGGCGCGATCGTCTTCTCGAACGACGTTGAGCGGCTGCCAAATACCGTTCTCTTCACGGCCCCCGGCCTGAAGGCCGAGACCGCGGTGATCGGCTTCGACCTGGAAGGCGTGGCGGTATCCTCGGGCTCAGCCTGTTCCTCGGGCAAGGTGCAGCCGTCTCACGTGCTGTCGGCAATGGGGTATGATGCTGCCGTCGCCCAGGGAGCGGTGCGTCTCAGTCTGGGCTGGTCTACGGGACCGGATGACATCAACAGGGCGTTAGAGGCTTGGCGAAAGCTCGGCAATACCCTACTTAAGGGATAAGCGACGAAACACGGCTTGAATGGTTCTAAGCGCGTGCGTCTCGCCAAGAAACATCGTAATAGTCGTCCGAGTTTGATGATCCACCGCGGTCCTTGAAACCGCGAGCGGAGGATAGAATGCCAGCCGTGCAAGAGACGGTCGAGCGCGTGAAGCGCATCGACGTCGATCAGTATCGTTATGGGTTTGAGACCCTGATCGAGTCCGACAAGGCCCCAAAGGGGCTGTCGGAAGAGACCGTCAAGTTCATCTCCGAGAAGAAGAACGAACCCGCCTGGATGCTCCAGTGGCGGCTTGAGGCCTATCGGCGCTGGCTGACCATGACCGAGCCGACCTGGGCGCGCGTCGACTATCCCAAGATCGACTTCCAGGACCTCTATTACTATTCGGCGCCGAAGCCGAAGAAGACGATCAGTTCGCTCGACGAGATCGATCCGGAGATTCTGAAGACCTACGAGAAGCTCGGCATTCCCCTGCGTGAAGTCGCGATGCTCGAAGGCGTCGAGCCCAAGCCCGGCGATCAGGATCCTAACAGGCGCAAGATCGCGGTCGACGCGGTCTTCGATTCGGTGTCGGTTGCGACTACGTTCCAGGCTGAGCTGAAGAAGGCCGGCGTGATCTTCATGCCGATCTCGGAGGCGATCCGCGAGCATCCCGAGCTGGTGCAGAAATATCTCGGCTCCGTGGTGCCGACGTCGGACAATTTCTACGCGACGCTGAACTCGGCGGTGTTTTCGGACGGCTCGTTCGTCTATGTGCCGCCGGGCGTCCGTTGCCCGATGGAGCTGTCCACTTACTTCCGCATCAACGAGCGCAACACCGGCCAGTTCGAGCGCACGCTGATCATCGCCGACAAGGGCTCCTACGTCTCCTATCTCGAAGGCTGCACTGCGCCGCAGCGCGACGAGAACCAGCTTCACGCGGCCGTGGTCGAGCTCGTCACGCATGACGACGCCGAGATCAAATATTCGACGGTGCAGAACTGGTACCCGGGCAATTCGGAAGGCAAGGGCGGCATCTACAATTTCGTCACCAAGCGTGGTGACTGCCGCGGCAACAATTCCAAGATCTCCTGGACCCAGGTCGAGACCGGTTCGGCGATCACCTGGAAGTACCCGAGTTGCATCCTGCGCGGCGACAACTCCCGTGGTGAATTCTATTCGATCGCGATCTCGAACGGCTATCAGCAGGTCGACAGCGGCACCAAGATGATCCATCTCGGCAAGAACACGTCGAGCCGCATCATCTCCAAGGGCATCGCGGCCGGCAAGTCGCAGAACACCTATCGCGGCCTCGTTACCGCGCATCGCAAAGCGACCGGCGCGCGCAACTTCACCGCCTGCGATTCCCTGTTGATCGGCGACAAATGCGGCGCGCACACCGTGCCGTATATCGAAGCCAAGAACTCGTCGGCGACGTTCGAGCACGAGGCCACCACATCGAAGATCTCCGAGGACGTGCTGTTCTATTGCATCCAGCGCGGCCTCACGCAGGAGGAGGCGGTTGGCCTCGTCGTCAACGGTTTCGTCAAGGACGTGCTTCAGCAGCTGCCGATGGAATTCGCGGTCGAAGCGCAGAAGCTGATCTCGATCTCACTCGAAGGATCGGTCGGCTAACTCCGACCCTCGCGGTGCGCATCGCGCGCCCTGTGCATCATTTGAAAACTGGACACCAAGATGGCTTTGCTTGAAGTGAAAGACCTCAAGGTTCGTGTCGAGGAGCGTGAGATCCTCCACGGGCTGACGCTGACCGTGAACGAGGGCGAGATCCACGCGATCATGGGGCCGAACGGCTCCGGCAAGTCGACGCTGTCCCACGTCATCGCCGGCAAGCCCGGTTACGAGGTCACCGACGGCGAGATCCTGTTCAAGGGCGAAGACCTGCTGGCGATGGCCCCCAACGAGCGCGCCGCCAAGGGCGTGTTCCTGGCGTTCCAGTATCCGGTCGAGATTCCCGGCGTCACCACCATGAATTTCCTGCGCACCGCGCTGAATGCGCAACGCAAGGCGCGCGGCGAGAGCGAATATTCGACGCCTGACTTTTTGAAGAAAGTCCGCGAGGTCTCGAAGTCGCTCAACATCCCGCAGGACATGCTCAAGCGCGGCGTCAATGTCGGCTTCTCCGGCGGCGAGAAGAAGCGCAACGAGGTGCTGCAGATGGCGCTGTTCGAGCCGAGCCTGTGCATCCTCGACGAGATGGATTCAGGCCTCGACATCGACGCGCTGCGCATCGCAGCCGACGGCGTCAACGCGCTGCACTCCCCCAAGCGCGCGATGGTCGTCATCACCCATTATCAGCGGCTGCTGAACTACATCGTGCCCGACATCGTGCACGTGATGTCGAAGGGCCGTGTCGTGAAGAGCGGCGGCAAGGAACTGGCGCTGGAGCTGGAAGCGTCCGGCTACGCCCAGTTCGAGGACGCCGCGTAAGGATTGTTTGAGATGAACGTTGCTGTGGCAAAGACCGGAAACGGCCGCGCGGTGAGCGATCTGTTCGCCCGCGCCGAAGGCCGCCTGCCGGGTTCGCCTTCTGTGATCGCGGTGCGCCGCGAGGCGTTCGAGACCTATGAGCGTCTCGGCCTGCCGCACCGCCGGATCGAGGAATGGAAGTACACCGATCTGCGTGCGCTGGTCGGCGAGGTGCTTCCGCTTGCGGCTTCGCCCGATGCGGCTGCGTTGAAGCGCGCCGCGGACGCGGTGAAAGCGCATGCGATCGACGGCGCCCGCAAGCTGGTGCTGGTCGACGGTGTGTTCGCGCCCGATCTCTCCGACGTCAAGGCGCTCGCCTCCGAGGCGGGCTTCAGGACCTTGCGGGAGACGCTGGAGAAGGATTCCGGTCTGTTGAAGACCGCGGCCACCGATGCCGTGATCGCGTTGAACGCGGCGATGGCGACCGACGGTGTCGTGCTTGATATCGCCGACGGCGCGCAGCTGTCGGCGCCGATCCAGATCATTCACATCGCGACCGCGGCTTCGGCATCGACGTTCACACGCTCGCAGGTCGCGGTCGGGAAGGGCGCTCGCGCCACCATCATCGAGAGCTTTGTCGCGGCCGGCGCTAAGGCTTACCAGGTCAACGATGCCGTCATCCTCTCGGTCGGCGACAACACCGACCTCGCGCATATCCGCCTGATGGACGATTCGCCGGATGCGGTGAACATCACCTCGCAATTCGTCACTGTTGGCGCGAATACAAAGCTCAACTTCTTCAACATGACCACCGGTGCTGCGGTCAGCCGCCTCCAGGGCTTCGTCACGCTGGCGGGCGAGGGCAGCGAGCTCTCGGTCAACGGCGTGAACCTGTTGCAGAAGACCGAACATGGCGACACCACGCTGGTCGTCGACCATGCCGTGCCGAACTGCTTCAGCCGCGAAGTTTTTCGCGCCGTGATCGACGACCGTGCGCACTCGGTGTTTCAGGGGCGTATCATCGTCCGTCCCGATGCGCAGAAGACCGACGGCAAAATGATGATCCGTGCGCTGCTGCTCTCGGACGAGGCGGAAGCGGACAACAAGCCCGAGCTCGAGATCTTCGCTGACGACGTCTCCTGCGGTCACGGCGCCACCGCCGGCGCGCTCGACGACAATCTCTTGTTCTATCTGAAGGCGCGCGGCCTGCCGGAGAAGCAGGCCCAGGCGCTGCTGATCCAGGCTTTCGTCGGCGAGGCGATCGAGCAGATCGCCGATGATAATCTGCGCGAGCATGTGATCGGCATTGCCGAGCGCTGGCTGGAGCGACGCCAATGAGCACGCATCCGGCAGTCAAGAACGGCTCTTACGACGTCGCGCGCGTGCGCCAGGACTTTCCGGCGCTGGCCATGCAGGTCTACGGCAAGCCGCTGGTCTATCTCGACAACGCCGCGTCTGCGCAGAAGCCGAGCGCCGTGCTCGACCGCATGACGCAGGCCTATACCTCCGAATACGCCAACGTGCATCGCGGCCTGCACTACCTCGCCAACGCCGCGACCGAGGCCTACGAGGGCGGCCGCACCAAGGTGGCGCAGTTCATCAATGCGCCCCGGACTGAGGAAGTGATTTTCACCCGCAACGCGACCGAGGCGATCAACCTCGTTGCGTCGTCCTGGGGCGGGCCGAACATCAAAGAAGGCGACGAGATCGTCATCTCGATCATGGAGCACCACTCCAACATCGTGCCCTGGCATTTCCTCAGGGAACGCCATGGCGCGGTGATCAAATGGGCGCCGGTCGACGACGAAGGCAATTTCCTCATCGATGAGTTCGAGAAGCTCTTGACCGCGAAGACCAAGCTGGTCGCGATCACGCAGATGTCGAACGCGCTCGGCACCATCGTCCCGGTCAAGGAGGTCGTGAAGATCGCTCACGCCCGCGGCATTCCCGTGCTGGTCGACGGCAGTCAGGGCGCCGTGCATCTGCCGGTCGATGTCCAGGACATCGGCTGCGACTTCTACGTCTTCACCGGCCACAAGGTTTATGGTCCGACCGGCATCGGCGTGCTCTGGGCCAAGTACGACCACCTCGTCGCGATGCGGCCGTTTAACGGCGGCGGCGAGATGATCCGCGAGGTCTCGCGCGATGTCGTCACCTACGGCGATCCCCCGCACAAATTCGAGGCAGGCACGCCCGCGATCGTCGAGGCCGTCGGACTTGGTACCGCCATCGACTACGTCAATTCGATCGGCAAGGAGCGCATCGCCGCGCACGAGCACGATCTCGTCACCTACGCCCAGGAGAAGCTGCGCGAGATCAACTCGCTGCGGCTGATCGGCACCGCGCGCGACAAGGGCCCGGTGATCTCCTTCGAGATGAAGGGCGCGCACGCCCATGACGTCGCCACCGTGATCGACCGCCAGGGCATCGCGGTGCGCGCCGGCACCCATTGCGTGATGCCGCTTTTAGAGCGGTTCAACGTCACGGCCACATGCCGGGCGTCGTTCGGCATGTATAATACGCGGGAAGAAGTCGATCATCTGGCACAGGCGCTGTTGAAGGCGCGGGATTTGTTCGCATGAGTGACACGGCCGAAATCAAAGCCAATCCGATGGAAACCCGGTCGGCACTGCCGCCTGAGGAGACCGAACGTTTGACCACCGAGATCATCGCCGGGCTCAAGACCGTGTTCGATCCGGAAATCCCGGCCGACATCTACGAGCTCGGCCTGATCTACAAGGTCGAGATCAAGGACGATCGCTCGGTCGACGTCCAGATGACGCTGACGACGCCGAACTGTCCGGCCGCCGGCGAGCTGCCGACCATGGTCGAGAACGCGGTCGCCAGCGTTCCCGGCGTCGGCGTGGTCGACGTCAAGGTGATCTGGGAGCCGGCCTGGACGCCGGAACGTATGAGCGACGAGGCCCGCCTCGTGCTCAATATGTGGTGACGCGTAACCTTGGCTTTAGATCCTTGTTAGATCCTTGGTATTGAATTCGCTCGGCAACGGACCACATCACTGACATGACACAGATATCGTCAGGCTCGACACCAGCATCCACTCCAAAGCCGAGGCGGCCCCGCCCGCAGGTGATGCGGCTGACGGACGCTGCCGCCCAGCGCATCAGCGAGCTGACCCAGCGCGCCGATTCCGAGATCGTGGGCCTGCGCGTCGGCGTCAAGAACGGCGGCTGCGCCGGCCAGTCCTACACGGTCGAATACGCCCATGACGTCCGTCCGACCGACGAAGTCGTCGAGGACAAGGGCGTCAAGATCCTGGTCGATCCCAAGGCCGTGCTGTTCCTGCTCGGCACCGAGATGGACTACAAGGCCGACAAGATGCAGGCCCAGTTCGTCTTCAACAACCCCAACCAGATCTCCGCCTGCGGCTGCGGCGAATCGGTCGAGCTGCGCCCGGCGACGATCGACGGGTAGTCTTCTCACGTTGCTCTCGTGTCCCGGACGCGCTGCAGCGCGCTTGCGCTGCTGCGCAGAGTCGGGATCCACGCTATGGTCACCAGTACAAGACGACTGGGCCCCGGCTCAGCAGCGCACCGTTTCACGCTGCGCTGCGTCCGGGGCACGAGAGAGCCCGCCATGGACCGCGAATTCCTGATTGACCTGTTCGCCGATTTCGGCCCCGTCGCCATCCGAAAAATGTTTTCCGGCTACGGCATCTCCGCCGACGGCATCAACTTCGCACTGGCCTTGCGCGCCGGCCTTTTTTTCCGCGCCGACGAGATGACCATCCCGGACTTTGAGGCCGAAGGCTCAAAGCCGTTCCAGTATTCGACCCGCGCCAAGACCGTGCTGGTGAACTCCTATTGGGAGCTGCCGGCCCGCCTGTTCGATGATTCCGCGGAGCTTGCGCAATGGGCGAAGGCGGCGCTCGCCGCCGCCCAGCGCGCCAGGGTGAAGAAGCGGCCGAAGGCGAAGAAGGCGGTCAAGAAGCCAGCGAACCAGCCGGCGAAGAAGGTCGCCAAGCCCGCGAAAGCGGCGAGGAAAGCGGGCAAGAACAGCCCGGTTCGCAAGCGCGCCAAGCGAACGGCTTGAGGATCAATCCGCGGCCTTCGTCAGGCCAACCCTCATATCCTTGGCCGTGAAGACACAGACGCCGTCGGCAAGCACGCGACCGTCGGCAAATCCCAGAACCAGCCTGCCGCGCCTCACCTGGCGCATGGTGACCTCATAGCGCACACATCCTGTGTCCGGTGTGATGGATCCCGTGAACTCCACCTCGCCGACGCCGATGGCGCGGCCCTTGCCTGCCGAGCCCGACCATCCCAGCCAATAGCCGATCATCTGCCACATTGCGTCCAGTCCCAGGGAAGCCGGCATCATGGCGTCGCCGCGAAAGTGGCAATCGAAGAACCAATGGGCTGGCGTGATGTCGAGTTCGCCGACGATATGGCCCTTGCCAAACCCGCCGCCGTCCACGCTGATCTCCGTGATGCGATCCATCATCAGCATCGGCGGTGCCGGCAATTGCGCGTTGCTAGGGCCGAAATAGCCGCCTTCGCTCGATCTCAGCAGTTCGTCTTTCCTGTAGGACGGCTGCGGTGTGTGAAAATCATGCGGGTTGGGCAAGGCGACAAGTCCTCGGTGCTGGCAGTCAGGCGATGAGGAAAATGTCGTTGGTCAGGTCGGAATGTCAAGCGCGGGTGGCGGCGCGCGGCTTCGGCGTCACGCCACCCGGTTGTGCGTCTCGACCGCGAATTCCGGATCGGCCTCGCAGATCACGCGGTTGCGGCCGTTGCGCTTGGCGGCATAGAGGCAGGCATCCGCCCGTTCGATCAGCGCCTCGGTGTCGTCGCCCTGCTTGAGCATGGAGACGCCGACGGAGATGGTGACGCGGCCGAGGATTTCGCCGGTGGACTTCTTCTTCAATTCCTTCGCCATCACCGCGCGGCGGATGTGATCGGCCACGGTGAGGGCCTGGCGCAGCGCAGTGTTGGGCAGCACGACCGCAAATTCCTCGCCGCCATAGCGCGCGGTGATGTCCTGGCCCTTGATGGTCTGTTTCAGGGACAGGCCGACGAGCCGCAGTACCTGGTCGCCGGTGAGATGTCCGTAGGAATCGTTGAACGACTTGAAATGATCGATGTCGACCAGCAGCAGCGACAGCGGCTCGCCGGAGGCGAGTGCGCTTTGCACGGCCATGCCGATCATGCGATCGAAATATTTGCGGTTGCCGAGCCCCGTCAGCGGGTCGGTCAGGCTCTCGGCACGGATCGCCTCCAGGCTCTGCTGGAGGTTGCTGATCTCGCTCTTCGACAGGGTCAGCCGGCCTTCCAGCGCCTTGTTGGTCTCGCGCATTTCACTGGTCGAACGCAACAGCGTCTCGACGATCGACTTGATCTGCTCGCGGCTCTTGGCCGATGACAGCTGTTCGGTCGCGCCCGACAGGCTGGCGTCATAGGAACCGGACATCCCGAGTGCGTCGCCGAGAACCTTCATGACGTCGTCGATCTCGCCGATGACGCGCGCGCCGACCTTGTCGATGCGGTCGGTGGTTTTGATGTGGGAGAGGTAGGTCTCGTAGATCTGCTCGAGATCGGCTTCGGTCAGCTTGCCGCTCCGCGCCAGCGTCTCGTTGATGATCTTGTTGAGCGGCGCGTTGTAGCCGGTGGCGTAGACATACCAGATCTCGTAATTGCGGGGAATTGCCGTCTGCCGCAGCGATCGGATTTGACCGAGCGCTACCTCGGCGAACGCCATCGTGCGTTCGTGTTCGTCGAGCACCTTGACCACGAAACATACCCCACAGCGATCGGCGCGCCGTCGACCGCAGAAATTCTTAAATTATGTTCGTAGGCTAACGGACGATCGTGAAGGCCCCGTAAATATACGTCCCCGAATGCATCCAAAAAATTGCGCGCCAGCTTTATCTCAACCGAAACCTGGAGCGCATCGCGCTTCAGGCTCCGGCGGGGGAGCGAACCGGCCGCAGCAGAAATGCCGGCAGATGCGAATGATCGCCCGGCTCGCTGTCGGCCTCGCGTTGGCGGCGCGGCTCGGGACGGCCGATCGACGGCACATGCGACGGATTGGCCTGCTGGCGCGCGCCGTCACGCGGCTCGGACGATGGCTTGGCTTCACGCGGAAGTCTTGCTTCACGCGGAGGCCTTGCCTCGCGTGCGGGCCTTGCTTCGGAAGCGGGCCTTGCCTCGGGAGCGGACCGTGCTTCGGCTGAAGGCTGTGCCTCGCCACGCGGTTCGCGCGGCTCGTGGCTGCGCTCACGATCACGACCGCGCTGCGGCTTGCCGCGTCCGCCGCGTGAACGTTCACGGCCGCGCTGCTCGCGCGGACGCTCGCCCGCGTCGGAAGCATCGGTGCGGACTTCGTAATCACCTTCGGCGCGTGGAATGCTCTGGCCGATCAGCTTCTCGATCGCCACCATCGACTTCTGGTCAAGCGGCGTGACGAGCGAGATCGCCATGCCGGACCGGCCTGCGCGGCCGGTGCGGCCGACGCGGTGAACATAGTCGTCGGGATGGTGGGGGACGTCGAAATTGAAGACGTGGCTGACCTCTGGAATGTCGAGGCCGCGGGCGGCGACGTCGGATGCGACCAGGAGGGGCAGCTCGCCCTTGCGGAACTGTTCGAGCGCCGCCGTGCGGGCCGACTGGTCCATGTCGCCGTGCAGCGCGCCGACGCTGAAGCCGTGCTTTTGCAGCGATTTGTGAACGACGGCGACCTCGCGCTTGCGATTGCAGAAGATGATCGCGTTCTGGAGATCCTTGGCCTCGCGCAGCAGTCGGCGAAGCAGCTCGCGCTTCTCATGCACCTCGCGCCCGGCCGGGACCTGACACTGCGTAACGGTGACAGCGGTAGTGGCGGGCTTCGACACCTCCACCTTCTGCGGATTGTGCAGGAAGGCTTCGGTGATGCGCCGGATCTCCGGCGGCATGGTCGCGGTGAAGAACAGGGTCTGCCGCGTGAACGGGACGAGCTTGCAGACGCGCTCGATGTCGGGAATGAAGCCCATGTCCAGCATGCGGTCGGCTTCGTCGATGACGAGCAGCTCGACGCCGGTGAGCAGCAGGCCACCGCGCTCGGTATGGTCGAGCAGGCGGCCGGGAGTGGCGATCAGCACGTCGACGCCGCGCGTCAGCTTGGCATCCTGGTCGCCGAAGGAAACGCCGCCGATCAGCAGGGCGACGTTGAGTTTCTGGCCCGCGCCGTAGCGGTCGAAGTTTTCCTTCACCTGCGCCGCGAGCTCGCGGGTGGGCTCAAGGATCAGGGTGCGCGGCATGCGCGCCCGGGCGCGACCCTTTTCGAGGATGGTGAGCATCGGCAGCACGAAGGCCGCGGTCTTGCCGGTGCCGGTCTGGGCGATGCCGAGCACGTCCTTGCGAGCAAGGACGTGAGGGATCGCCTGTTCCTGAATGGGGGTGGGGGTGGTGTAACCGGTAGCCGCGACTGCGGCGAGGACTTTTTCGGATAGTCCGAGATCTGAAAAGGACATTGAGCCTCTGGTCGAAACCGCCGTTCGGAATCGAGGGTGATTAAGGCTGTCGCGTTCCACCCCGAAACGGCGCGCTCTCAAAGAAGCTGGGGGTGCTGACTCACGCGAACAAAGCGCCAAGCTCAGGAATCGCTCTTCGATACCGAGCCGCGTCGTCCGGAACATAGGCGGGAATCGGCCAAAGTCAATGGAGCAGCCGCGGGAAGGCCCTAAAAAACCTGAGGTTTTCGTCCAAATAGCGGGCGCGACTGCGGTTTTCCGCCCAATCCAGCGGTCAGCCGGAGCTGTCCAAACGTCGGCTAACGCCGCTCGGGGCCTTGAGCGCGGAAGTCGCCGGGGGCCATCCCGTAAGCGGCGTTGAAGACCCGATAATAGGTCGCCAGGCTATCGAAGCCGCAGGAGGCCGCGATGTCGGCGATGAGCCGGTCCGGGGCTTCGCGCATCAGACGGCGGCTGTGTTTCAGGCGCTCGTCCGTCACGGTTTGCGAAAAACTCTTCGTCGCGCTTTCGAACAGCATGTGCAGGTGACGTACGGAGATGCCGAGCAGGTCGGCGACCATCATCGGCGTCAGATCCGGGTCCTGCAGGTGACGCGCGATCAGGCGCCGTGCCTGCGAGAGCCGGGCTGTCCGCAGCGCGGCCTGCCCGAGGCGGCTGCCGGGCCGCACGATGCCGCGCTCGATCAGGGCCAGATGGGCCAAAGCCTGGACGAGGGAAGCCGCATCGGCGGCGCTATCATCGTCAGCGGCGGCCTCGCCGAGATCTGCGAAGCAAGCGCCGAGCAGGGGCGCAAGGCTGGGATCGTCGAACGTCCGGGGCGCAAGCTCGCGCATGCGCTTGTCCTGCCTGGCGAGGCCGCTCAGAGGGATCTTCAGGATCCGCAGGTGGAAGCCTCCTGCGCCCAGCGGCGCAGTGCGATAAGGCAGGTCGGTATGGCTGGTGGCGAAGCTGCCATTGGCGATCGCGAAGTCGCTGCCACGCATGCCGCCGAACCAGCCGCCGCTGCCGAGCTGCTGATAGACGCAGATGCTGTCACCGGGCGCGTGGGCGATGTCGGACGTGCTGCGTTCGACCGTGTAGTGCGAGGCCTTCAGTTCGACGAGACCGCCGCCGCCAAGCTGGCGCAGCGAGAATTCGCCGAAGAAGTCCGCGCGGCGTTCGCGCTCGAGTTCGGCGGTGACGCCGAACAGGCCCTTGGCGCGCACTTCGCGCCAATAGTCGAAGCGGTCGTGCGGCTCGACCTCGTCGGTGCACCAGTGATACACGGCTGCCCCTCGCTTCCAGCGGAATTGCCCACAAGAATTGCCTAAGAAAAAGCAGATTTCGGCGGAGTCGACTATAGCCAGAACACGGAACCTGAGTCCTCAGGGCTGTTGAACCGGTGGTATGGCTGGGCCGACTATCACATCAATGGCGGGGTTCCAATGAACCGTCGTTCGAGGGAGCCGGCGTGGGCCGTTCTTGAAGGATTTTCGATGACGCGTCAGCTTTTCAGAATTCTGGCATTGCTTGGTCTCGCGGCCGGCCTCAGCGGTTTCGCGCTTCCCGCCTATGCCGAGAAGCGCGTCGCGCTCGTCGTCGGCAACAACGACTACAGGAACGTTCCAAAGCTGCTCAAGGCGGTCAACGACGCCCGCACCATGGGTGACACGCTGAAGCAACTCGGTTTCTCGGTGATGGTCGCCGAGAACCAGAGCAGGCAGCAATTTTCCGAGACGCTGCTCGCGTTCGATCGGGCGATCGAGCCCAGCGACACCGCGTTCTTCTTCTATGCCGGCCACGGCTTCGAGATCGCCGGCCAGAACTATCTGCTGCCGACCGACGTGCCGGCGGCGACGGAAGGGCAGGAAGAGCTGGTGCGTGACGCATCCATCCTGGCCGACCGCATCGTCGAGCGCCTCCAGAACAAGAAGGCGCGAACCTCGATCCTGGTGTTCGACGCCTGCCGCAACAACCCGTTCGAGCGCAAGGGCACCCGCGCCGTCTCCGGTGGTGGCGGGCTTGCCCCGATGGTGCAGCTGCCCGAAGGCGTGTTCTCGGTATTCTCCGCAGGCCCGCGCCAGACCGCGCTCGACCGCCTCTCCAACGACGACGCCAATCCCAATTCGGTGTTCACGCGCACCTTCGCCAAGGAGCTGCTCCAGCCCGGCGAGAACCTGGTGCAGGTGGCGCAGCGGACGCGCCGTCTGGTCAGCGAGATGGCCGATACCGTCAAGCACAGGCAGGTACCGGTCTATTTCGATCAGATGGTCGACGACGTCTTCCTTAGCGGCGGCGCCAACGACACGGCCGCCGCTGCGGCGCGCCCCGCCGATCCGCCGGCGCAGAAGCTCGCGGCGCTGCCGCCGGTGTCGGTGCCGCGCGTGGCGAAGGAGGAGACCACCAACGCGCCGATCGCGAGCTTCTCGCGGCACAATGGCGGCTGGAGCGTCGTGTTCTCCTTCGCCGATCCGACCCTCGGCATTTCCTGGCGCATGGCCGGCAACGCCGATTTCCGCGAAACCGGCTTCATCGATACGCTCGACCCGCGCACGCGCAAGCGGTTGCCGAACCCGTCGATCGAATTGCCGCCGGACGCTGTGGCCGGTACCATCGAGATCCGCTATGTCGACCAGTCCGGCGACATGCAGGGGCCGTTCCCGATCAGGTTCGATCCCGAGGCCGCGCTGATCCGGGACCAGCGCAAGATCCTCGACATGACCGCGACGAGCTGGCTGTCATTCCGCGAGTTCAACGGGCTGCTGGTGTATTACACGCACCTCGTGTCCTACCGCTGCGCCATCCGCGAGGTGCGCATCGGCATCGACACCGCCGTTCCGAACCAGGTGTTGAAGATGCCGGGCTGCGATCTGCGCGATCCCAGCGCGATCAGCGCCGGCATGCCGCTTTACATGAAGCTCGCGCCGGCAACGCAGTTCATCTCGGTGGAGCTGACCTATCGCGACGGCAGCGTGTCGGAGATCAAGAGCTTCCGCAGCGCCAACCGCAGCAACAATTGATGACGCGGGCGGAGGCGTCGCACACGCTTCCGCTACCCGCGGCGCTTCCTGATGAAGCGCTTGACGGAATCGACGGCTTCGATCAAGGGCGGAGCCAGCGAGAAGAACGCGCCCATCGCCATCGAGATGATGACGTGCCGCAGCAGGAGTTTTTCCTGCTCCTCGAACGGATGGCCGTTCTGGTCGATCGGCACCGGCGCAAGCGCGCCCGTCTGCCGCGGACCCGACTTCCGCGGCTTGCGCGGCGGAATCATGATCAGGACGATGAGCGCGTTGATCAAGATCCAGACGCCGAGCACGATAAGGATAGTCCGCACTGCACTTTCCTGAAATCAATCGTAATGTGTGGCGACGCTAACGGCCATTCGCAATTGCGGCAAATGAATCTTGTTTGCTGCATCGCACAGAAAACTTAAGTCAGAAACGAGGGACCCGTCGTGAAACCAGATGCATCACAGGCTCCGCAAGGTTCCACTGTAAAAGTGCGCTGTTGCATCGTCGGCGGCGGCCCGGCCGGCATGATGCTCGGCTATCTCCTGGGGCGCGCCGGCATCGATGTCGTGGTGCTGGAGAAGCACGCGGATTTCTTCCGCGACTTCCGCGGCGACACCGTGCATCCCTCGACGCTCCAGGTGATGGACGAACTCGGCCTGATCGACGGCTTCCTGAAGTTGCCGCATCAGCGCTTGCAGAAGATGGACGGCCTGTTCGGCGGCACGCCCGTTCGTATCGCCGATCTCAGCCGCTTCCGCACCAAGTACCCCTTCATCGCCTTCATGCCGCAATGGGATTTTCTCAATTTCCTCCGTGAGGCCGGCAAGCGCTTCGCCTCGCTGAAGGTGATGATGAACACGGAAGCCGTCGACCTGATCCGCCGCGGCGAGACGATCACCGGCGTGCGGGCGAAGACGCCGGACGGCATCGTGGACATCGAAGCCGATCTCACGATTGCCTGTGACGGCCGGCATTCGACCGTGCGCGAGCGGGCCGGTCTCGAGGTCGAGGAGATCGGCGCGCCAATGGATGTGCTGTGGTTCCGCGTCGGCCGCAAGGCGGACGAGAGCGAGAATCTGTTCGCGCGTGTCGAGCGCGGCAAGATGATGATCACCTTTGACCGGGGCGACTACTGGCAATGTGCCTATGTCATCGCCAAGGGACAATACGACGCGGTGAAGGCGAGGGGATTGCAGGCGCTGCGCGACGATGTCGTTTGCATGGCGCCGATCCTGAAAAGTGGCATTGCCGACGTCAAGAGCTTCGACGATCTCAAGCTGCTCACCGTCGCGATCAACCGCCTGACGCGCTGGACGCGACCGGGCCTGCTTCTCATCGGCGATGCCGCGCACGCGATGTCGCCGGTCGGCGGCGTCGGCGTCAATCTCGCCGTGCAGGATGCAGTCGCGACCGCAAACCTGCTGGCGGACAAGATGCAGCACGGCTGCCCGTCGGAGGACGAGCTCGACGCCGTGCGCCGTCGCCGCGAATTCCCGGTGAAGATGACGCAGCGAATGCAGATGATCGTGCAGAACAACATCATCAGCGGCGCCCTGCAGGGCGGCGATCGGCCACTGAAAGTGCCGCTGATTGTGCGCCTCATCACCGCGCTGCCGTGGCTCCAGGGTATTCCGGCGCGCCTGCTGGCGCTTGGCGTCCGGCCCGAGCATGTCCAGTCGAAGGCGGCGCCGGCATCGTAGTGCAAGGACCCGGTAGGGATAATGTCGCGTTAAATCGCACCGGTGCGTTGCCTGCGTGCAACAGCGAAAACGGATTCAAACCGCGCTGCTTGCCAATCCGGCGTCTTAACTTTCTTGATTCAAATTTGAGTAAGAACTGCGTGTGAGCGTGCACCCATCAAAGGACACGGGGTGTACCATGCGTAACAAATTGATTGCCGCCTTCGCCTGCACGACCGCTCTGGTTTCGACCGGTGCGGCTTCCGCCGCCGATCTCGGCGCGCGCTACACGAAGGCGCCGGCCTATATGGAGTCGATGTTCAACTGGACCGGCTTCTATGTCGGCGGCCACGTCGGCGGCGCATGGACCAACGAGCAGTTCGTCAACAACGGAATCGGCGCGCCGTTCGGCGATCTGGTGCCGGGCCAAGGTTACCGTCAGCGTAACTCGGGCGTCCTGGGCGGCGCCCAGATCGGCTACAATTGGCAGGCCAACAACTACGTGTTCGGCATGGAGGGCACGATCTCCGGCCTGGACAACAAGGGCTCGTTCTTGAACACCGCGTTCGGTGCGGGTGACGATGTGTTCTCCTGGCGCGCCAACGTGCTCGCGACCGTCGTCGCCCGTGCGGGCTTCGCCGTGCAGAATAATTTGTTCTACATCAAGGGCGGCTACGCCGGCGTGAACAACCGTCTGTCGGTCACCGACACGGTCGGCCCGGCCACCGGTTCCGGCGGTCAGACCCACTGGGCCAATGGCTGGACCGTCGGTGCCGGCTGGGAATACGGCATCACCCGCAACTGGATCGTAGGCCTCGAGTACAATTACGCAGCCTTCGCCAGCCAGGCCTATCAACTTGGCGGCACCTCGGGCAATTACAGCTTCGACGCCAAGCCGCGCGACATCCAGTGGGCCGTCGTGCGCGCGAGCTACAAGTTCGACGCGCCGGTCATCGCGCGTTACTGAGTGCGTCAACGAACGACCAAGCAACTATAAAAGACGATCACTGCCCAAATTTAAAAGCCCCGGGCATTGTCCGGGGCTTCTTTTTTCGTGTGCAGGTTTTCGTGTAAGGCCTACGCCATCACCGAGAACCCGCCGTCGACGGGGATCGCGGTGCCGGTGACGAAGTTCGAGGCGGACGAGGCCAGGAACACGGTGATGCCGGCAAAGTCGTCGATGTCGCCCCAACGCCCCGCAGGCGTGCGTGCCAGCACCCGTTCGTGCAACCCCGAGACCTGCTGCCGCGCACCGCGGGTCAGGTCGGTGTCGATCCAGCCCGGCAGGATGGCGTTGACCTGGATGTTGTCGGGCGCCCATGCATTGGCGCAGGCGCGCGTGTACTGCACGATGCCGCCCTTGCTCGCTGCATAGGCCGCGGCGAAGCTCGCGCCGAAGATCGACATCATCGAGCCGATGTTGATCACCTTGCCGTTGCCGGACGCCTTCAGCGCCGGATAGGCCAGCTTCGAGCACACGAAGGCGCTGGTGAGGTTGGTGTCGATCACCTTGTTCCACTCGTCGAGCTCGAGCTCGTGCGGCGGCTTGCGGATGCTCATGCCGGCATTGTTGATGAGGATGTCGATGCGGCCGAGATCCCCGACGACGCGATCGATCATCGCCGCGACCGCCGCCTTGTCGGTGACGTCGGTGGGAACAGAGATCGCCTTCACGCCGCGCTGACAGAGATCGGCGACGGCGGCGGCGGATTTGGTTTCGTTGCGTCCGACCACGGCGATGTTGGCGCCGGCATCGGCCAAGCCGCGGGCCATGCCGAGCCCGATGCCGCCATTGCCTCCCGTGACAATCGCGACCTTGCCGCGAAGATCGAAACGACTGGATGTCATGCTGCTATTCCCTGGTTTCTTCTATTGGTTGCTCTGCCAGATCAGCACCAGCCCGAAGCCGGCCATGGCTGCGCCATAGCCGGCCCATTGCAACTGGTTGACCATGAAGCTCGATCGCGGCCAGGCGATGGTGCCCGTGCCCTGTCCGATCCAGAGCAGCCCGACGGCGAGAGCAAACAGGCCTGCGATCAGCAGAAATCTGCGCATGCATTCCTCCCCGTTGGTCGGCTTCTGTCGCGACGCGGCATGAACGATTGCCGCGGCCCGAAAACTTGCCGGAAGACTAGCCGTAGCTGTGGTTCGGATACAATGGCTGTTGATGCAGGCCGCAGCGAGGATGCATGTCCGTATGCAAGATTATCCAAGGGCGTTGCGGCTACAACCCGAGCCGGGCACCGATCGCTGAAAGCAGGCATCAGCTGCTACCGCAAAACGAAAAAGCCCCGGGCGATGCCGGGGCTTTGACGTCTGAAAGGTTAGATCAGATCAGTACTTGGCGACGAGCGGACCGGTCCAGTTGAAGCGGTAGACCAGCGAGGTCGAGATCGTCTGGTTCCAGCTGTTGGCGCGGATGCTGGTGCCGATCGGAAGATTACCAACGTCGGTGAGGGTGTCCTGCGTCTTCGCATTGTAGAAGGCCGAACGATACTCGGTCTTCATGAACCAGCCGGGCGACTGGATGCCGAAGATGTTCAGGTTGTTCTCGACGCCACCGCCGATGAACCAGCCGTTGCGGTTGTAGCTGTTGAGATGGACACCAGCGGGAACGCCGGCCAGCGTCATGAAGTTGGTCTGGCCGAAGTGAGCGCCGGAGTAACCGCCGTTGACGTAGGAGAGAACGTTCGGAGCGACCAGATAGCCGAGGCGGATACCGGCGGCCCAGGAGTCTTCCAGCTTCTGGTTCCCGGTGATGCCGCCGAGAGTAATCGGATCCTGGATGGTGGCGCGGATGCTGCCAAACTGACCGTCAGCGAACACGCCGGCGACCCAGGTGCCGCTGAACTGCCAGTCGTAGCCGAGACCGACGGTGCCGAACCAACCCGAGCCACCCTGGCGCTGATCGATCGTCAGGGGAACTGCGCCAACCGTGGTCTGCACGTGCTGGTCGGAGGCCGAGATGCCGCCGCCGCCGCCGCCGAAGATGTAGAAGCCGGTCCAGTTGGCGACGGGCGCCGGCATCGGGGCCTTCACGTAGGGACGGGCAGCAAGGTCAGCGGCCGAGGCCGAACCGGTCATCGCGGCAACCGCGGTCAGTGCGAGCAAAATCTTCTTCATTTTAAATCCCCAAGCTTTGGTCTGTCTGGCAGGCGCGAGCGCACTGAAGTCCGAGTGATCTGATGCCCGGACTATAGACGCTTCCCGTCGAAATGCTGTTGCAGGACAGGCACAGTCGCCGGGAAACGCCTCACGGCAGGGAATCCAAGCACCGTCGCTGAAGCTTGAAATAACGCTACATTTCCAGTGCGTTACGTCAATTTCCGAGTTTCTGATCCCGGTAACTTTTGGTTAGCAAATCTGGCTTTGTCCGAAATCGAGGCAATCCTGCATCAGCCTTGGCCCGCTGAGTCGTTGGCTGAGTCGGCTTGCGGCGCCGGAATCACGAAGTCGAGGCGAATCGTTGGCGGGATCGTTGGGGAAGGGCGGTTGTCGTCCCCACAATCGGGATAGGGGGACGCCTCGCGGCGTCGCCCCTCCCACACCACCGTACGTACGGGTCCGTATACGGCGGTTCGGTGGATTATGCGGGTCTCGGAG
>NZ_JADPJJ010000112.1:0-680 GCF_023073375.1 Bradyrhizobium sp. 197
CCGACGCCATCCTGAGCTGGGGGCTGGAATCCGCCGCACGCTCGAGCGCCGGATCCGCGCCTGGCGGGCGATCCACGGCGAGGAGCAGGAGGTCATCTTGCGCCAGACCCATGACGTGGGCCAGGTCGGCCTGTCCGACTTCACCGATATGGGCGAGCTTGGGGTCGCCATCGCTGGCGTGCCGCTCGATCATCGCCTCTATCACTTCCGGTTGGCCTATTGCGGGTTTGAACACGCCCATGTCGTTCTCGGTGGCGAGAGCTTCGTCGCATTGGCCGAAGGGCTGCAGAATGCCCTGTGGTCGCTCGGTGGGGCACCGCGGGAGCATCGGACCGACAGCCTGTCGGCCGCCTTCTGCAATCTCGATCGCAATGCAAGGGACGATCTGACCAAGCGGTACGAGGACCTCTGCGCCCACTACGGCATGCGGCCTTCCCGCAACAATCGCGGCATCGCCCACGAGAACGGGGCGATCGAAAGCTCCATGCCCATCTCAAGCGAACGATCGCCGATGCGCTGCTGTTGCGCGGCATGATCTCGCCGCCTATCGCGGCTTCATCGACGAGATCGTCAGCCGCCGTAATGCCCGCAACGCCAAGCGGATCGACCACGAGCGCGCCACCCTGCAGGCGTTGCCAGATCGCCGCACCTCGGACTACGAGGAGGTGATTGTCCGCGTG
>NZ_JADPJJ010000157.1:0-669 GCF_023073375.1 Bradyrhizobium sp. 197
CGGGACGCCGCAATAGGTCATGACCCCTGCAACCGATCGGACCGTGTAAGCGCCCCGGCTGAAACCGATCAGGAAGATCCGATCGCCTTCCTCATACAGGGCGATGATAGCGGCGTAGCAATCGACAATGTTCCGAGTGATCCCCAGGCCCGTCGCCATGCTGGCGAGATTGTACAGCCATCGCATCCAGCCAATCTTGAGATGACCGCCATCAGACGCAGAACCGAGACCGGCATCGTAGAAGGCGACCTGTTCGGATGGTTCGACCTTCGTGTCCGGGCCGACGCGGCATGCGCGGTAGAGCTTGTAAACGTTTGTCCGCGCTTCGTCGAAATTGATGCCGCCGGCCTGACCTGTGCCGTCGGAAAAGATCACAATGTTCTTCGGCATTCACACCATCCCCCAAAAGTGCGCAAAAAGCCAATCTATCACAGATCGCGTAAGCCCAACTGTGAGCTGGCCCACTTGCGGACAGCGCGCCCGGACCAGGGTTCAGAGTCAACTGATCGAGAGTTGCGCCTCAATGCGGCTGTGCTAGGGTCTGTTGGGATTCATCTGGAGTTTATCGCAGCCGCGGCCAGATAGATCATTGAAGTGAAGCTCTGGTCGGTCTTGTCGGCGCGCATTGCGATGCGCTTGAATTCCTTGAGCTTGCCGAAGAAGTTCTCG
>NZ_JADPJJ010000162.1:0-135255 GCF_023073375.1 Bradyrhizobium sp. 197
GAATCCCCTTCGTTGCACCCGATTCCCGGCAAGCTCAATTAGCCCAGTGCGCCGTTTCCAGATTCTAAATCAACGACTTGGGAATTCTTCACGGACGACGCGCGAAGCCGGTGCCGTAAAGGCTGCGGCCTGCGCTTGTGGCCGGGAGCAAGCCCGGCCACGGCGTCTGCGCGTATCTACGCTTTCTCCTCCCAGATCATCGCGAGATGCACGATGGTCTGCACGGCTTTCTCCATGTCCTGCCGGCTGACCCATTCGAGCCGCGAGTGAAACGCGTGCTCGCCGGCAAAGATGTTGGGGCAGGGCAGGCCCATGAAGGAGAGCCTAGAGCCGTCGGTGCCGCCGCGGATCGCGGTGCGCATCGGGCGCAGGCCGGCGCGGCGGATCGCTTCGATGGCGTATTCGAGGATGTGCGGGTGACGATCGATCACCTGCTTCATGTTGCGGTACTGCTCTCGCACCTCGAACCTGTAGGTCGAGCGCGGATAGTCCTTCATCACGTCCTTGACGATGTTATCGAGCAGGACTTCCTTCTCCTTGAGCCCTTCCTCGGTGAAGTCGCGCACGATGAAGGAGAGCGTTGCCTGCTCCAGTGCGCCCTCGATGCCGATCGGATGCAGAAAGCCCTGCTTGCCTGAGGTCGTCTCGGGCGAGCAGCCTTCCTTCGGGAGCCGCTCGACGATGGCCGCCGCGATCTTGATCGCGTGCTCCATCTTGCCCTTGGCATAGCCGGGATGGGCGCTGACGCCGTTGATGGTGATGACGGCGCCGTCGGCGGAAAAGGTCTCGTCCTCGACGCAGCCCGCGCTCTCGCCGTCCATGGTGTAGCCGAACTCGGCGCCGAGCTTCGTCAGGTCGACATTGTCGACGCCGCGGCCGATCTCCTCGTCGGGCGTGAACAGGATCTTGATGGTGCCGTGCTTCACGTCGCGGTTGTTGATGAAGAAATGCGCGGCATCCATGATCTCGGCGACGCCGGCCTTGTTGTCGGCCCCGAGCAGCGTGGTGCCGTCGGTGGTGATGATGTCGTTGCCGATCTGGTTCTTCAGCGCTGGATGCTCGGCGAAGCGGATCACCTGGCTGGTGTCGCCGGATAGAGTGATATCGCCGCCGCGATAGTTGTTGACCACCTGCGGCTTGACGCCCTTGCCGGTAACGTCGGGCGAGGTGTCCATGTGCGAGCAGAAGCAGATCACGGGCACCTTCTTGTCGGTGTTCGCCGGGATCGTTCCGTAGACGTAGCCGTAATCGTCGAGATGGGCATCGGCAACGCCCATGTCTCTAAGCTCGGCGGCGAGCACACGGCCGAGGTCTTTCTGCTTCTCGGTCGACGGCGAGGCCGGGGATTCCGGATCGGACTGGGTGTCGATGAGGACGTAGCGCAGGAAGCGCTCGGTCACGGTATGCGAAAAGGTGAGGGAGGACATTTCTGGTCAAACCGCCGGGTCAGGGGAGAGAGGCGGTATACCAGAAAAGTGGGCCGCGTTGCGGCGGGACGACGCTGCTCAGGCTTAACGAAAGGTGAGTGGTTAGATCGCCTCTTTCAGTTCCTTGACCGGGCGGAAGGCGACCTTCTTGCTGGCCTTGATATGGATCGGCTCGCCAGTCGCGGGATTACGGCCGGTGCGGGCGGCGCGCTTGCGGACCTGGAGGATGCCGAGCCCGACGATGCGGACGCGGTCGCCCTTCTTGAGGTGCTTGGTGATCAGGTCGACCATGTCGGTTAGGACCGCCTCGGCGTGCTTTTTCGACAGGTCCTGGCTCTCCGCAATGTCGGCGGCGAGGTGCTTGAGCGTGATGGTGGCGGGAGCAGCAGCCTTCTTCGTCGAGTCCTTCTTAGCCATGTCTGGCCTCCTCGATGTCTAGCCTCCTCGATTCCTGCCGGTGGTCGGGAAGACGGCCCCTGAACCCGCAAGTTCCCGGAGGCGTAGACGATTCGGGATCGGACTGACTACGCCGGCCCTCGCGGCCGAGGGTCACGTTCGTGCGCGCCCTCGACGGAAATCCGCTCGTTCAGGCTGCGGATGCAACGTCCTTGACTTCAACAGGTCCGGCCTTTAAGTCCCCCTCGTTCCGCAGACATTTGCGTGTCACGCGGGAGTAGCTCAGTTGGTTAGAGCGCCGGCCTGTCACGCCGGAGGTCGCGGGTTCGAGCCCCGTCTCTCGCGCCATTTTTTGGCAATCCTTTCATACCCTTACCTCCGAATCCTCTTCTTGCTTCGATGCCCGGTCGCTCGCGGCACGACTCCTGCGTGCTTTTTGGCCTTCGACCGGCGTAAAACTCCCGCGCTCGCGCGGCGCCCTGTTGCGGTTCAGGCGAGAAATTCAAGCACAGATGCGGCAGCTATTGACCCGATCCATGTCGGCGTCCTCACCCGTCGCCTGAATCAAAAAGGCCGCCCGGAGGCGGCCACTGGTCTGTCCGTAAGCCTCGCGTCAGCGGATATCTGACGTCCCGGCGCTCGTCACCACGACCGGTTTGCCGGCTTTGATCACGTGGGTGGACTGGGCGGTCTGGCTGTGATCGGCATTGGTGCGGGCTGCGATCCCGAAGCCGGCCACAGTGATGCCGGCCACCAGCGCCACCACCACGATCTTCATGTGGGTCGCACGATCAGCAGAGTGAATGGAGTGGTTCATCTGAGCCTCCCGACGGGCTTTGCCGCCGTCTATGGCTCTCCTTGTAGGGACCGTCTGTTTCCGGATGGTTTCGCGGGTTCCGCAAAATGGTTTCATCTAGCCACCCGGCGGGTTTCACCGGGCGGAGGTGTTCCAGGGCCTGCCTCAGGCTGCGGCCCGGCCGATATCGTCCCGGATGGTGTGGGCCGCCCAGACGAACAGGATCGCCCCCAGCGTGGTCGTGACCGCAGCCGAAAGCAGGGAATAGCGCACGGCGTCCGCGCCATAGCTGCCTTTGAGGGCGTCGTTGACCATGCCCACAGCGAGCGGGCCGACGCCCTGGCCGAAGCAGGTGGCGGTGAGCGCGATCAGGGCGGAGGCGAGTGCCCGCATGCTCGGCTTGGCCACCGTCTGTGCGATCGCGAAGATCGGCCCGAGATGGAAGCCGACCAGGAACGAGGTCAGCGCCAGCATGGCCACCATCATCGCAAAGTCCTGCGTCAGCATGCATACCGCGAACACGGGGCCGGCGAGGCCAGAGGTGATCGCGGGCGCCCACAGCTTCCAGCGATCGTCGCGGCGGCTGATGTTGGCCACCACGAAGCCGCCGAGCAGGGTGCCGGCCATGCCGGCGAGCCCCTTGAAGGTGCCGGCATAGGTGCCGATCTCGGCGCTCGACAGATGGTGCACGCGGGCCAGGAACGGCGGGATCCACGCCGCGGTCGCGTAGTTCGTGTAAGTGGTGAGACAGAAACCGATCAGCACGATGATGAAGCTTCGCTGGGATGCGAGGAAGCGCAGCGTCGGGCCGAGCGGCTCGGGCACGAAGCTCTCCTGCATGGCGCCGCGCTTCGGCTCGGAGATCGTCAGCCACAGGATCAATGCAAGCAGAATGCCGGGCACGCCCGCGGCGTAGAACGCCATCCGCCAGCCATAGTGCTGGTTGACGTAGCCGCCGACGAAATAGCCGAGGAAGACGCCGAGATAGGTGCCGACGGCGTAGATGCCGAGCGCGCGCGGACGCTCGTTCTTGGCGAAGAGATCGGCGACGATGGATTGCGAGGCGGGCGAGCCCGCGGATTCGCCGATGCCGACGCCGATCCTCGCCAGCGCCAGCGAGGTGACGCTCGAAGCCGCGCCGCACAGTGCCGTCATCGCGCTCCAGAACGCGAAGGCGGCGGCGACGATGTTGCGCCGGTTGAGCCGGTCGGCGACGCGCGCGATGGGAATGCCGAGCAGGGAGTAGAACAGCGCGAAGCCGAAGCCCGCGAGCAGGCCCATCATGGTGTCGCTGAGCTGAAACTCCTTCTTGATCGGCTCGATCAGGACGTTGAAGATCGTGCGGTCGAGGAAATTCAGCGCATAGATGATGGTGAGCAGGCCCAGCACGTAATAGCGCCGCGCCGAAGGCTTTGCCGCGGCGGCCGTTTGCACCGACATTTGTGACGTCACATCGACCATCGCTTCCCCCAATTAGTCTTTGTTATCGTTGTCGGTCCAGCTCCTATTTGGAGCCGGATAGTCAGCCTTCGCGGATGTAATTCCCCGCTTCGAATTCGACGGGATGCGCGCTTGTGTCGAAGGACGTTCCGATCGGATCGCGGCCTGCTTCCATCGCTTCGAGCTGGTCGCTCAGCATGCGTCGGATCATGAGGATGCCGCGGTCGCTCTGGCCGAAATGCTCCTCGGAATGGATGGTCTGCGGGCCCTGGCCGACCTGGGCCTCGTAATCGCCGGGGAACTGCTGGTGCTCGGTCTCGGTCATGTCCCACCAGAACTTTCCGTTGAATTTCGAGCGCATGCGGCCGATGTCGCCGGAGTTCTTGACGCGGCCGGCGACGTAGATGCGGAACGAGGTGTCGTCGATCGGCAGCGTCCAGCCGATCGATTCAACGCGGGCGAATTGCGCGACGCGCGGGTTCGGCACGACGCGCAAGGTAGGCAGCGCGGCCTCGGTAACGCGGTAAAAAACCTTGCCGTCATCCTGCTTGCGGATCGAGCGCACGGCGATGCCGCGCGGCGTCTTGTCGAATTTCACCTCCGGCATCGACGCCATCATGTTGGTGAATTGCGGCCCCGAGAACGAGCCGTGCAGCACCGGCACGTGGTAGGGATCGACCACGTTCTCGAAATGCTGGAGCCAGTTGCAGGGGATGATCGCAGGACCACCGCCGCCGATCGAGGAATCGTCGGCTTCGACGAACTCGCCGTCATCCATGGTCTCCAGGCATTCGTAAGCCGGCAGCACCGGGCGTTTCTCGGCCGGACCCATATAGGCGAAGATCAGCCCGTAGCGCTCCTCGACCGGATACCAGGGCTGGCGCACCTTGTCCTTGTACAGGCCGCCGTCGGGCTCGCAGGGCTGCTCCAGGCAGTGACCGTCGGTGTCGAACTTCCAGCCATGATAGCAGCAGCGGATGCCGTCCTCCTCGACCTTGCCGTAATAGAGCGTGGTGCCGCGGTGGCAGCAGCGGGCGTGCAGGAGGCCGACGCGGCCGTGCTTGTCGCGGAACAGCACCAGATCTTCGCCGAGGGCACGCACTTTCTTCGGCGTGTCGGTGGCATCACTGACAAGTCCGACCGGATGCCAGTAGCGGCGGAGCAGTTCGCCCATCGGCGTGCCGCGCACGACCGAGGTGAGCTCGGTACGTGTGAGCGCCGGCTTCATCGCATAGGCGGTGCCGAGATCGCGATCCCGCTGGGTGATGGTCATGCTGATCCTCCCGCTGTCGGCCGTGCTGGCCCGGCTTTTGACGCCTTGAACACCAGTGAAGGGCCGATCGATGACAATGTCAACGAATTTCCAAATGCCTCTTAGTCGCATTCGGATCAGGCTGGGGAGCTAGCGCTACCAACCCTTGGCACGCCGCGGCTTTCTTGGCAGAGGTGGATCATGAGCCAGACACCAGGCAGGGACGGGCGCACATCGTCCGATGCGGACGAAAGTCACTCGCCGGCGCCGATCACCGCGATGCTGTCGTCACGGCTGATGGTGCTGGCCAATCTGCTCAAGCGCGGTGCGATGCTGCGCTACAAGCGCCTAGCCGGATTGTCCTCCGTCGAGTTCGGCCTCGTCGCCTCGCTCGGGCGCCGGCCGCCGATGAGCGTGGCGCGGCTCGCCGAAGCCGTCGGGCAGGACAAGGGGCAGATCAGTCGCGCACTCGCGGAACTCGTCTCGCGCAAGCTGATCGCGAAGTCGGCAAACCCGAAGGACAGCCGCGAGGTGCTGGTCTCGCTCACACCGGCAGGGCTCGCCGCGCATGATGCGATCGTCGAAGGCGCGCAGGACCGTAATCGAAAATTGCTGGAACAGTTGAGCAAGGACGAGTTCGAGACGCTGTTGGCGCAGATCGACCGTCTCACGGCGACGGCAGAAAAGCTGCTCGAAGCCGAGAAAGTTTCGCGCTGATTGCGCGGCAATCTCCGGAATGCTGATTGCGCGGCAATCTCCGGAGATATTGGATCGCTTCTAAGAAATTTTCTAAGAATCCTTCTTTTCTAAGAATCGTTCTAAGAACTTTTCAATTAGGGATTTCGCGCGCGCTCACTTAAGCGTCGCCGCAGTGCCGTCACGTGGCTGACGGCATGACGCATGCAGATACGTTTGGGGTGGCGCGTGAACAGTCTTGGAATGCTGCGGTCGGCCGTATTGGCGACCGCATCCGCTTGGGTTTTGGTACCGCAGGCATCGCTTGCACAATCTTCTGCGCAGAGCGGCGCGCAGAACATTCCGTCGGTGACCGTCGCCGCGCCGGAAGGGCGCCGCCGTGCTGCCGCCGCCCAGCGTCGCGCGCCGCGATCATCCCAGCAGACTGCTGACCGAAGCAAGCCGCAGCCGCAGCGCAATATCGGTTTCGTCGAGACCCCGCTCGGCCCGGTGCACGGCTACGTCGCCGGTCGCAGTTCGTCGGGCACCAAGACCAACACGCCGATCATGGAGACGCCGCAGTCGGTCTCGGTGATCGGCGCCGAGCAGATCCGCGACCAGAAGCCGAACAAGCTCGACGAAGTGCTGCGCTACACCGCCGGCGTGCGCGCCGGAACCTTCGGTGCCGACACCCGCAACGATTGGTGGCTGATCCGCGGCTTCAAGTCCGACGATGTCGGACTGTTTCTCGACGGCATGCAGCTGTTCTACACGTCCTATGCGAGCTGGAAGCTGCAGCCGTCGAACATGGAGCGCGTCGAGGTGCTGCGTGGTCCGTCGGCCGTGCTCTATGGCGGGTCGAGCCCGAGCGGCATCGTCAACGTCATCAGCAAGATGCCGCCGACCGAGCCGGTCCGTTACATCGAGACCGGCGTCAACAATTTCGGTAATGCCTATGTCGGCTTCGATGTCGGCGGTCCTGTCGCGACGCAGTCCCAGGATGGCAAACTGTTCTACCGCGTCGTCGGCCAGGTCCAGAACGGCAATACGCAGGTCAATTTCACGCCCGACAACAACTACTTCATCGCGCCGTCGTTCACCTGGAAGCCGGATGCCGACACCACTTTCACGGTGCTGGCCTCGGCCTCGAAGCAGGACACCCGCGGCATCAACTTCCTGCCCTACCAGGGCACGGTGACCAACGCGCCGTTCGGCAAGATTCCGACCAGCTTCTTCGTGGACGATCCCAGCGTCGACAAGTTCACGCGCGAGCAGGAGATGCTCGGCTACCAGTTCGAGCGCAATCTCACCGACGATTTGACGTTCCGGCAGAACGCGCGATTTGCACATATCGACCTGACCTATCGCGGCTACATCGGTAATGGCTGGGACAATATCAATACGGCTACGATGGGTCGCTACAATTGGTATGCAAAGAACACCGCCAATCAGGCCAATCTCGACAACCAGCTCGAGTATCGCTTCAACAGCGGCCCGGTCAGGCACACGATGCTGTTCGGTGTCGATCTGAAGGGCTATCAGATCGATGACTATCAGGCCTTCAACTTCGGCACGGTTCCTCCGATCAACGTCTTCAATCCGGCCTATGGTATCGACATCCCGCTCGCGGGCGCGCCGTTCCGCAACTTCCTGCTCACGCAGAAGCAGGCCGGCACCTACGTTCAGGACCAGATGAAGCTCGGCAACTTCACGCTGGTGCTGAGCGGCCGCAATGACTGGGTCGAGACGACGCAGGCCGCCCGCGACACGGGCGCAAATATCGCCCAACGCGATGACAGCAGATTCAGCGGGCGCGCGGGGCTGATCTACAATTTCGACAACGGCATCGCGCCCTACGTCTCCTATTCGACGAGCTACAATCCGATTATCGGCCTCAACGCACAAAACCAGCTGTTCCTGCCGGAGACCGCCAAGCAGGCCGAGATCGGCGTCAAGGTCGCGCCGAAGGGATTCGACGGCTATTTCACCGCTTCGGTGTTCGACCTGAAGCGCCAGAACGTGGCTACCACCGATCCGTTGAATGTGCTGCTGCAAAACCAGACCGGAGAGGTGACCTCGCGCGGCATCGAGCTCGAAGCCGTGGCCAATGCCACGAAGGAGCTGAAGCTGATCGGCGCGTTCACGGCCTATCACCTGTTCAACAGCAGGGATCTCGACCCGTCGCTGGTCGGCAAGACGCCGACCAACACGCCTGAGTTGCTGGTATCGGGCTGGGCGGACTACACTTTCAAGGACGGACCGCTTGAGGGCGTCGGCTTCGGTGGCGGTGTGCGCTATGTCGGGTCTTCCTGGGCCGACGCCGCCAACACCCTCGAGGTTCCCGCGGTTGTGCTCGGCGATCTCGCAGTCCATTACGAATGGCAGAACTGGCGCACGGCTATCAACGTGATCAATCTGACCGACAAGATCTATGTCGCGAGCTGTGCCTCGGCGACGTCGTGCTTCTACGGCGACCGCCGGCGCGTCACCGCCAGCGTTTCCTACAAATGGTAGGCGCAGGCGAGGGGAGGGCTTCGTGAAGGCGCGCACGGTCAGGCTCTGGTCCGTGGTCCACACCTGGACCAGCCTGATCTCGACCGTCTTTCTGCTGCTGCTCTGCCTGACCGGCCTGCCGCTGATCTTTCATCACGAGATCGATGAGCTCCTGGGCTATGCCCCCCAGCCCGAAGCTCATGCGAGCGCGGCGCGTGCGACGACCCAGGCTGTCGCAGACGCCGCGCTCGCCGCCGATCCCGGCCGCGTGCTGCAATATATCTCCTGGGACAAGGACGAGCCCGGGATCGTCACGGCTTTCACCAACAGTGCCGTCGACGGGCTGCCCGATAATACCACCGTGCGCGCCTTCGATGCGGTCTCGACCAAGCTGCTCGGCCCGGTCGGCGTCGGGCCGATGCTGATCGTTCTGAAGCTGCACACCGACATGTTCGCGGGCCAGCCCGGAAAGCTGTTTCTGGGCGGGATGGGTCTGCTGTTCGCAATCGCCATCATCTCCGGCGTGGTGCTGTACTGGCCGTTCACTCGCCGTCTGCGCTTTGCCACTATTCGCGACCGCGCCTCAACTCGCGTGCGCTGGCTCGACTGGCACAATTTGATCGGCGTGGTGACGGTGGCCTGGGCGCTGGTGGTGGGCCTGACCGGCGTCGTCAACACCTGGGCCGAGCTGATGCTCAACCAGTGGAAGGCGACCGAACTCGCCAGCATGGTCGCGCCATATGCCGGCAAGCCGCCACCATCGCATCTGGCCTCGCTCGACGACGTCGTCGCACGCGCCAGACAGACCGCGCCCGGCATGGAGGTCGCCTTCATCGCCTTTCCAGGGACGCCCTTCACCTCGTCGCATCACTTCGCCGCCTTCATGCGCGGCGACACGGCGTTGACGGCGCGGCTGCTCAAGCCGGTGCTGCTCGACGGAGAGACGGGGCAGGTCGCCGACAGCCGCGCGTTGCCGGTCTATCTCCAGGCGCTCCTGATCTCGCAGCCGCTGCATTTCGGCGACTATGGCGGGATGCCGCTCAAGGTGATCTGGGCCGCGCTCGACCTGCTCACGATCGTTATGATCGGCAGCGGCCTCTATCTCTGGCTGGCGCGGCGGCGCAAGCGCGCGCCTGCCAAAACTGACGCATTCGCCAGACGAGCCCCGGTCCCGTCGTGATGCATGGCTCCCCTGACCGTACGCGCCGGTGGATACGTGTCTTTGCCGCACCTGTCCTGCTTGCGGCTGCGACCATCACCGGTCTGCTCGCTGCGCTGCTCTGGGGGACCGTCGGCCAGTACGTCGCCTGGGTGACCGTGGGAGCGCCTGTGCTGGTCATCGCCTGGGTTTGGGTGCGCCGCGGCAGCCAAAAACCCCGGCATTTTGACCGGATGTTGCGAGGCAAATAGCTGCCTCGGCCCGTGCGCGCAATCTCAGAACCGCTGCCCTGCAAAACCGTGGGCGCCCTTGCCCAACCCTTGCCGGGTTTTCTGATCTGCTCCATACCAGCGCGGGGTGATTCCGGAATTTCATCGTTCCGGGAGCGGGAAAGGGCCTAAAAAGAGCGTGTCTTGCGCCCATTGGTGCACTGCGCTAAGGCTCAGAACAATTCCAAACTGGACGAATCCGTGGCTGTCCCGAGGCTGCGGGAAAAAGGGCTCGTCGATGAGCGGCATTCTTCAGAACTATCTTCCACTCGTGGTATTCATAGGGGTAGCGGCCCTTATTGGCCTTGTGCTGTTGATCGCGCCCTTCATCGTCGCGTTCCAGCAGCCGGATCCGGAAAAGCTGTCGGCGTATGAGTGCGGTTTCAACGCCTTCGACGACGCCCGCATGAAGTTCGACGTCCGCTTCTATCTGGTCGCCATCCTCTTCATCATCTTCGACCTCGAGGTGGCGTTCCTGTTTCCCTGGGCGGTGGCGTTCGGCAAGCTTGGCGCGACCGGCTTCTGGTCCATGGTGGTGTTCCTCGGCGTGCTGACGGTCGGGTTCGCCTATGAATGGAAGAAAGGGGCACTCGAATGGGATTGAACCCTGCACCGTCCTCCGGTCCGGTCGTAGCGCCGGCCCCCAAGGGCATTCTGGATCCGTCGACCGGCAAGCCGATCGGGGCCCGTGATCCGTTCTTCCTCGAGGTCAATTCGGAGCTGTCCGACAAGGGCTTCTTCGTGGCCGCGACCGACGACCTCATCACCTGGGCGCGTACCGGCTCGCTGATGTGGATGACCTTCGGTCTCGCCTGCTGCGCGGTCGAGATGATGCAGGTTTCGATGCCGCGCTACGACATCGAGCGCTTCGGCTTCGCCCCGCGTGCCTCGCCGCGCCAGTCCGACGTAATGATCGTCGCGGGCACCCTGACCAACAAGATGGCGCCTGCGCTGCGCAAGGTCTACGACCAGATGCCCGAGCCGCGCTACGTCATCTCGATGGGCTCCTGCGCCAATGGTGGCGGCTATTATCACTATTCCTACTCGGTCGTGCGCGGTTGCGACCGTATCGTGCCGATCGACATCTACGTGCCGGGCTGCCCACCGACGGCGGAAGCGCTGCTTTACGGGGTGCTGCTGCTGCAGAAGAAGATCCGCCGCACCGGTACCATCGAACGCTAAGGTTTTACGTCATGGACGACGCCAAGCTCGACGCCCTGGGGCAGACGATCGTTAGCGCGCTTCCGGGCGCTGCCATCGGTCATTCGGTGGCCTTCAACCAGCTCACGGTCGATGTCGAAGCCAGCAAGATCGTCGAGGTGGTCAAGTACCTCCGCGACGATCCGAACTGCCGGTTCATCAACTTCACCGACATCACGGCGGTGGACTATCCTTCGCGTGAAAAACGCTTCGACGTGATCTATCACTTCCTGTCACCGGCCCTGAATGCGCGGATCCGGCTCAAGGCCCAGGCCGACGAGACCACGCAGGTGCCGTCGCTGATCGAGGTGTTCCCGGGCGCCGACTGGTTCGAGCGCGAAGCCTACGACCTCTATGGCGTGTTCTTCGTCGGACACCCCGACATGCGCCGCCTCCTGACCGACTATGGCTTCGAGGGCCATCCGCTGCGCAAGGACTTCCCGACCACCGGTTTCGTCGAGGTCCGCTACGACGACCAGGAGAAGCGGGTGGTGTACGAGCCGGTCAGGCTCAACCAGGAATTCCGCAAGTTCGACTTTTTGTCTCCGTGGGAGGGCGCCGACTATCCGGTCCTTCCGGGCGATGAAAAAGCAGGGCCGAAGGTCTGAACATGAACGAGCAACCCGAAAACCTTCGCAACTTTACGATCAACTTCGGTCCGCAGCATCCGGCGGCGCATGGTGTGCTGCGTCTGGTGCTGGAGCTTGACGGCGAAGTCGTCGCCCGCGTCGACCCGCATATCGGCCTGCTTCACCGCGGCACCGAAAAACTGATCGAGCAGAAGACCTATCTCCAGGCGATCCCCTATTTCGACCGCCTCGACTACGTCGCGCCGATGAACCAGGAGCACGCCTTCTGCATGGCGGCTGAAAAGCTGCTCGGCATCGAGGTGCCGCGCCGCGCTCAGTTGATCCGCGTGCTCTATTGCGAGATCGGCCGCATTCTGTCGCATTTGCTCAACGTCACCACGCAGGCGATGGACGTCGGCGCGCTGACCCCGCCGCTATGGGGTTTTGAAGAGCGCGAGAAGCTGATGGTGTTCTACGAGCGCGCTTCCGGCAGCCGCATGCACGCAGCCTACTTCCGCGTCGGCGGCGTGCATCAGGACCTGCCGCAGAAGCTGGTCGACGACATCGACACCTGGTGCGATCCGTTCCTGAAGGTGGTCGAAGATCTCGACCGGCTGCTCACCGCCAATCGCATCTTCAAGCAGCGCAACGTCGACATCGGCGTGGTGTCGCTGAAGGAAGCCTGGGAATGGGGCTTCTCGGGCGTGATGGTGCGCGGCTCGGGCGCCGCCTGGGATCTGCGCAAGTCGCAGCCCTATGAGTGCTACGCCGAGATGGATTTCGACATTCCGATCGGCAAGAACGGCGACTGCTACGACCGCTATCTGATCCGCATGGAAGAGATGCGCCAGTCCGTACGCATCATGAAGCAGTGCATCCAGAAGCTGAACGCAGCCGAAGGAAAAGGCCCGGTCGTCGTCGAAGACAACAAGGTTGCTCCGCCGCGCCGGGGCGAGATGAAGCGCTCGATGGAAGCGCTGATCCATCACTTCAAGCTCTACACCGAAGGCGTCCACGTGCCGGCCGGTGAGATCTATGCCGCGGTCGAGGCGCCCAAGGGCGAGTTCGGCGTCTATCTCGTCTCCGATGGCTCCAACAAGCCTTACAAGTGCAAGATCCGCGCGCCGGGCTTTGCGCATCTCCAGGCCATGGACCACATCTGCCGCGGCCATCTGCTCGCCGACGTCTCGGCCATCCTCGGCTCGCTCGACATCGTGTTCGGAGAGGTCGATCGGTGATGGCGCAGGCGCCAATCCAGTTTGACCGTGCCTCGGGGGCCCTTGAAGGGGCCAACCTGTGGGAGCGGACGGCTGCCTTGGCGCTGGTGACGGGATCGAAGATCTCGTCGCACTTCTCGCATATGGGCTACATCGCCTGCGCGAACCTGCTGCGGAAGACGCTGACCGAGCGCAATATCGCGATCAAGCTCAACCCCGACGCCGTGTTCGAATTCCCTTACGGCGACGGTTATTGGAGCAAGCTGCTCAATCGCTCCTACAATTACGAGGACGAACTGCAGCTGTTGTTCGCCGACTCCATCGACGTCGACTACACGCTGCTCGATTGCGGCGCCAATTACGGCTATTGGTCGGTGCTGGTGTCGAGCAAGCCGTTCGGCTCGCACAAGGCGATCGCGATCGAGCCGTCGGGCCAGAACTATCCGAAGCTCGCCAACAACGCCCGCGTCAACGGCAATCGCTTCGAGACCATGAAATGCGCGATCGGCGCGGCCCGCGGCACCGCGCGGCTGTCCGGCACCAAGCACGAGGCCTTCAGCATTGCCGGCGGTGCGTCGGCGGGCGGCGAGGATGTGCCTGTGATCGCGCTCGACAATCTCATCGACGACGGCAAGGTTGCCGCCAGCGGCAAGTACCTGATCAAGCTTGACGTCGAGGGCGTCGAGATCGAGGCGATCAAGGGCGGCGCCCGGCTGCTCCAGGCCGACAGCGTCATCATGTGCGAAGAGCACGGCAGCGACCGCTCGCATGCGGTGTCGCGCTACATCCTTGAACACACCCCGCTGAAGCTGATCGTGTTCGATCCGCGCAGCAACCGGATGGAGACCGTGACCGAACTGTCGATCCTCGATCGCATCAAGGTCTCGACCCACGTCGGCTACAACGTTTTCGGCACCGCAAGCGCATTCTGGCAGGACAGGATCGAAGCCCTGAACGCCAAAACCGCGCGCCGCATGCAGTGAGAGATTGAAGAGATGTCCGTTCGCCGATTAGCACCGAAGGAAGTCCAGCCCGCGAGCTTTGCGTTGACGGAGGAGAACCTCGCGTTTGCCAAGCAGCAGATCGCGAAATATCCGGCCGGACGCCAGGCTTCGGCGGTCATCGCCATCCTCTGGCGGGCGCAGGAGCAGCACGATGGCTGGGTCTCGGAAGCCGCGATCCGCGTCGTCGCCGACATGCTCGACATGCCCTATATCCGCGTGCTCGAGGTCGCGACCTTCTACACGATGTTCCAGCTGGCCCCCGTCGGCAAGAAGGCCCACGTCCAGGTCTGCGGCACCACGCCGTGCCGCCTGCGCGGCGCCGAGGATCTGATCCACGTCTGCGAGCACCGCATCCATCACGAGCCCTTCCATCTCTCCAAGGACGGCAATTTCAGCTGGGAAGAGGTGGAGTGCCTCGGTGCCTGCGTGAACGCGCCGATGGTGCTGATCGGCAAGGATACCTATGAGGATTTGACCAAGGAAAGCTTCGGCAAGGTGCTCGACGGCTTTGCTTCGGGCAATCCGCCCAAGCCCGGCCCGCAGAACGGCCGCCAGTTCTCGGCGCCGACGGGCGGGCCGACCACACTTAAGGAGGTCACCTGATGCGTGATCTCTCGTCGCCAGTCGTTGAAGGGAGCAGTGTTGTGAAGAAGTGGGGCTTCATCGCAATGCATTCCGCCGCGGCGGCCACATTCATTTTCCTGCTTCAGCGCTTCGCCCTGAACGCGCCGCTGGAATCCAGTCTGCTCTGGGCGTTGACCTTCGCCGTCTGCGCCGCCGGGCTTGCCTACAAGCAAGCCAACCGTTGATCGGAAAGCACTGACATGCTCGAGGACAAGGACCGCATCTTCAAGAACCTCTACGGCCTCCATGATTGGGGGCTCGAGGGCGCGCGGCGCCGCGGCGCCTGGGATGGTACGAAGAACATCATCGACAAGGGCCGTGACTGGATCATCAACGAGATGAAGGCGTCGGGGCTGCGCGGCCGCGGTGGCGCCGGCTTCCCGACCGGCCTGAAATGGTCGTTCATGCCGAAGGAATCGACCGACGGCCGGCCGAGCTATCTCGTCGTCAACGCCGACGAATCCGAGCCCGGTACCTGCAAGGACCGCGAGATCATGCGGCACGATCCGCATCTCCTGATCGAGGGCTGCCTGATCGCGAGCTGCGCGATGAACGCGCATGCCTGCTACATCTATGTCCGCGGCGAGTTCATCCGCGAGCGCGAGCATCTCCAGGCGGCGATCGACCAGGCCTACGAGGCCAAGCTGGTCGGCAAGGACAACGTCAACGGCTGGCCGTTCGACATCTACGTCGCCCACGGCGCCGGCGCTTATATCTGCGGCGAGGAAACCGCGCTGCTCGAGAGCCTCGAAGGCAAGAAGGGCCAGCCGCGTCTGAAGCCGCCGTTCCCGGCGAACGTCGGCCTGTACGGCTGCCCGACCACCGTCAACAACGTCGAGTCGATCGCGGTCGCGCCGGACATTCTGCGTCGGGGTGCGGCGTGGTTCGCCGGCATCGGCCGTCCGAACAACGTCGGCACGAAGCTGTTCTGCATCTCCGGCCATGTCGAGCGGCCCTGCAACGTCGAAGAGGCCATGGGCATTCCGTTCCGTGAGCTGATCGAGAAGCATTGCGGCGGCATCCGCGGCGGCTGGGACAACCTCAAGGCCGTGATCCCCGGCGGCTCCTCGGTGCGCATGGTGCCGGCCGAGCAGATCATCGACACGCCGATGGATTTCGACTCCTTGAGCAAGCTGCGCTCGGGCCTCGGCACCGCGGCCGTGATCGTGATGGACAAGTCGACCGATTTGATCCGCGCCATCGCCCGCATCTCCTATTTCTACAAGCATGAGAGCTGCGGCCAGTGCACGCCGTGCCGCGAGGGCACCGGCTGGATGTGGCGCGTCTTGAGCCGCATGGCCGACGGCCGCGCCCACAAGCGCGAAATCGACATGCTGCTGGAGGTTACCAAGCAGGTCGAAGGCCACACCATCTGCGCGCTCGGCGACGCGGCGGCGTGGCCGATCCAGGGCCTGATCGCGCATTTCCGTCATGAGATCGAAGCGCGCATCGACCAGTATTCGCATAAGGCCGACATCGACGATGCCGGCGTCCGCGATCCCGTGAACATGGTCGCGGCGGAGTAGAGAGAATGACCAAGCTCATCATCGACGGCAAAGAGATCGATGTCCCCGCCGAATACACGCTGCTTCAGGCGTGCGAGGCGGCCGGCGCCGAGATTCCGCGCTTCTGCTATCACGAGCGGCTGTCGATCGCCGGCAATTGCCGGATGTGCCTCGTCGAGGTGAAGGGCGGCCCGAAGCCGGTCGCAAGCTGCGCCTGGGGTGTGCGCGATTGCCGTCCGGGTCCCAAGGGCGAACCGCCGGAAATTTCCACGCGTTCGCCGATGGTGAAGAAGGCGCGCGAAGGCGTGATGGAATTCCTTCTCATCAACCATCCGCTGGACTGCCCGATCTGCGACCAGGGTGGCGAGTGCGATCTGCAGGACCAGGCGATGGGCTATGGTGTCGACACCAGCCGCTTCGCCGAGAACAAGCGCGCGGTCGAGGACAAATATCTCGGCGCGCTGGTCAAGACCTCGATGAACCGCTGCATCCAGTGCACCCGCTGCGTCCGCTTCTCGGCGGAAGTGGCCGGCGCCCCTGAAATGGGCGCGACCGGCCGCGGCGAGGACATGGAGATCACGACCTATCTCGAGCACGCGCTGACGTCGGAGTTGCAGGGCAATCTGGTTGACATCTGCCCGGTCGGTGCGCTGACCTCGAAGCCTTATGCTTTCGCCGCACGCCCGTGGGAGCTCGGCAAGACCCAGTCGATCGACGTGACGGACGGCATCGGATCCGCGATCCGCGTCGACACCCGCGGCCGCGAAGTGATGCGTATCCTGCCGCGCATCAACGAGGCCGTAAACGAGGAGTGGATCTCGGACAAGACCCGCCACGTCGTCGATGGTCTGCGCACCCAGCGCCTTGACCGGCCGTATATCCGCGAAGCCGGCAAGCTGCGGGCGGCGAGCTGGCCCGAAGCCTTTGCCGCGATCGCCGCGAAGGCGGCGCGCACCGACGGCAAGCGCATCGGCGCGATCGCGGGCGACCTCGCCGGCATCGAGGAGATGTTCGCGCTGAAGGATCTGCTGGCCAAATACGGCTCGGGCAATCTGGCGGTGCAGGGCGGCGACGCCTTCGACCCCGCGCTCGGCCGCGGCTCCTACATCTTCAATCCGACGCTGCTGGGCGTCGAGCAGGCCGACGCGCTGCTGATCATCGGCGCCAATCCGCGGAAAGAGGCGGCCGTGTTCAACGCCCGCATCCGCAAGCGCTGGCGCGCCGGCGGCTTCAAGGTCGGCGTGATCGGCGCCAAGGACGACCTGACCTACGATTATGACCATCTCGGCGCGGGCACCGAGACGCTCGGTGAACTCGCGGCTGGCAAGCACTCCTTCATGGACGTGCTGAAGAACGCCAAGAACCCGATCATCCTGGTCGGTGCGGGCGCGGCCTCGCGCCACGACGGCGCTGCCATTCTCGCCGCCGCCGCGAAGCTTGCGCTCGACGTCGGCGCGCTCAAGGACGGCTGGAACGGCTTTGGCGTGCTGCATGAGAGCGCTTCGCGCGTTGGTGCGCTGGATATCGGCTTTGTCGCCGGTCAGGGCGGGCTTAACGCGGCGCAGATGACGACGTTCGGGACGCTCGACCTGCTGTTTCTGCTCGGCGCCGACGAGATCAAGCCGTCGGACGGCACCTTCGTCGTCTATATCGGCACCCACGGCGATCGCGGCGCGCATCGCGCCGACGTGATCCTGCCGGCAGCCGCCTATACCGAGAAGTCCGCGATCTACGTCAACACCGAAGGCCGCGTGCAGATGACCGGCCGCGCCGCGTTCCCGCCGGGCGAGGCCCGCGAGGACTGGGCGATTGTCCGCGCGCTGTCGGAGGCGCTCGGCAAGAAGCTCGGCTACGACTCGCTTTCGGCCCTGCGCCAGGCGATCTTCAAGGCCGTGCCGCATCTAATCCGTCTCGACCAGATCGAGGCCGGCTCCGCCGACCAGATCAAGAAACTCGCGGGCAAGGGCGGCACGATGGAGAAGGCGCCGTTCAAGCCGCTGGTCGAGGACTTCTATTTGACCAACCCAATCGCGCGTGCGTCCGCCGTGATGGCGGAGTGTTCGCGGCTTGCCTCCGGGCAGATGCTGACCGCAGCGGAGTGAGCTGATGGAATTCTTCGAAAGCGCATTCTGGACCGGGTTCCTCTGGCCGCTGATCATCATGATCGCGGAGAGCGTCCTGGTGCTGGTCGTCCTGCTGGTGGCGATCGCCTACATCCTGCTCGCCGACCGCAAGATCTGGGCGGCGGTGCAGATACGCCGCGGTCCGAACGTGGTCGGTCCCTGGGGTCTGCTGCAGTCCTTCGCCGATCTCCTGAAGTTCGTGCTGAAGGAGCCGATCATTCCGTCCGGCGCCAACAAGGGCGTGTTCCTTCTTGCTCCCTTGGTGTCGTGCGTGCTCGCGCTCGCCGCGTGGGCGGTGATCCCGACCAATCTCGGCTGGGTGATTTCCGACATCAATGTCGGCGTCCTCTTTATCTTCGCGATCTCGTCGCTGTCGATCTACGGCATCATCATGGCGGGCTGGTCGTCGAACTCGAAGTACCCGTTCCTGGCGGCGTTGCGCTCGGCGGCGCAGATGGTGTCGTATGAAGTCTCGATCGGCTTCGTCATCATCACGGTGCTGCTCTGCGCCGGCACGCTGAACCTCTCGGCCGTGGTCGAGGCCCAGCATGTCCGCGGCCTCGCCAGCCTGATCGGGTTGCCGCAGCTCACCATCCTGAACTGGTATGTCTGGCCGCTGTTCCCGATGTTCGTGATCTTCTACGTCTCGGCGCTGGCGGAAACCAACCGTCCGCCGTTCGACCTGGTCGAAGCGGAATCCGAGCTCGTGGCCGGCTTCATGGTCGAATACGGCTCGACGCCGTATCTGCTGTTCATGCTCGGCGAGTATGTCGCGATTGCCACGATGTGCGCGATGGCGACGATCCTGTTCCTCGGAGGCTGGCTGCCGCCGGTGGACCTCCCGCCCTTCAACTGGGTGCCGGGGATCATCTGGTTCTCGCTAAAACTGTTTTTCATGTTCTTCCTGTTCGCGATGGCCAAGGCGATCGTGCCGCGCTACCGCTACGATCAACTGATGCGCCTCGGCTGGAAAGTGTTCCTGCCGCTGTCGCTGGCGATGGTGATCGTGGTGGCCGGAGTGCTGCATTTCGCCGGCATCGCGCCGAAGTGAGGGCCGTCATGGGTATCAACATCAACGCCACTGCACGGTCGCTTCTGCTGTCGGAATTCGTCTCGGCGTTCTTCCTCGCCATGCGCTATTTTTTCCAGCCGAAGCCGACACTGAACTATCCGTTCGAGAAGGGCCCGATCTCGCCGCGCTTCCGCGGCGAGCACGTGCTGCGCCGCTATCCGAATGGTGAAGAGCGCTGCATCGCCTGCAAGCTCTGCGAAGCGGTGTGCCCGGCACAGGCCATCACCATCGAGGCCGGCCCGCGCCGCAACGACGGCACCCGCCGTACCGTGCGCTACGACATCGACATGGTGAAGTGCATCTATTGCGGCCTCTGCCAGGAGTCCTGTCCGGTCGATGCGATCGTCGAAGGCCCGAATTTCGAGTTCGCGACCGAGACCCGCGAGGAACTATTCTATGACAAGGCCAAGCTGCTCGCCAACGGCGACCGCTGGGAACGCGAGATCGCAAAAGCGATCGAGCTCGACGCGCCGTACCGGTGAGATGAGAGCATGATCCTTCCCGCGCTGTTCTTCTATCTCTTCGCCGGCGTCTGTGTCGCCTCGGCGGTGATGGTGATTGTCTCGCGCAATCCCGTGCACTCCGTGCTGTACCTGATCCTGGCCTTCGTCAACGCCTCCGGCCTGTTCGTGCTGATGGGCGCCGAATTCCTGGCGATGATCTTGATCGTCGTCTACGTCGGCGCCGTCGCCGTGCTGTTCCTGTTCGTGATCATGATGCTCGACGTCGATTTCCTCGAGCTGCGCGAGGGCTTCATCGAGTACCTGCCGGTCGGCCTCGTGATCGGCGGCATCTTCCTGTTCGAGCTGCTGCTCACGGTCGGCTTCTGGGTCATCAACCCCGGCGTTGCCAAGACGATCACGGCGGCGATCCCGACCAATGTCTCGAACACCGAGGCGCTCGGCCTGGTGCTTTATACGAAGTACATCCACTACTTCCAGCTCTCGGGCATGGTGCTGCTGGTTGCCATGATCGGTGCCATCGTGCTGACGCTGCGGCACAAGGCGAGCGTCAAGCGGCAGGACATCAACGTTCAGAACGCCCGCACGCCCGAAATTGCGATGGCGATACGCAAGGTGGCGCCGGGGCAGGGGCTCCAGGACTCTGACGCGGCGGAGTGGGTGAAATGACGATCGGGCTCGGACACTATCTTGCGGTCGGCGCGATCCTGTTCACGCTCGGGATTCTCGGCATCTTCCTGAACCGCAAGAACATCATCGTCATCCTGATGTCGATCGAGCTGATCCTGCTCGCGGTCAACATCAACCTCGTGGCGTTCTCGACCTTCCTCGGCGATATCGTCGGGCAGGTCTTCGCGCTTCTTGTGCTCACCGTCGCGGCCGCCGAAGCCGCGATCGGTCTCGCCATCCTGGTGGTCTATTTCCGCAACCGCGGCTCGATCGCGGTTGAGGACGTCAATCTGATGAAGGGCTAACGCGCATGATCCGGAAAAGTGGATACCGGTTTTCCGGTCAGATCATGCGCAAAGAGAAATAAGTCATGGTCCAGGCTATCGTCTTTCTGCCTCTGCTGGGGGCCATTCTGGCTGGCCTGATCGCGCTGTTCGGCGCGCATGCCCGCAACCCCTCGGGCGACACGGTCGAGCACCACGATGATCACGGACACGGCGCACAGGCGCATGCGTCCGATACGATCAACGAGGATGCGTCGGTCATCCAGGAGTCCCATCACGAGCCCGGCGACGGTCACGACGACCATCACGGCTCCGAGCCGCCCGCGGCGGGCTCGCGCGGCGCCGAGCTGATCACCACGGCGTTCCTGTTCGTGTCGGCGGCGCTGTCCTGGATGACGCTGGTCGACGTCGGCTTCATGCACCACGACATGCGCATTCCGCTGTTGCCGTGGATTCTCTCCGGCGATCTCCAGGTCTACTGGACGCTGCGGGTCGACACGCTCACCGCGGTGATGCTGGTGGTGGTCACCACCGTGTCCTCGCTCGTGCACCTCTATTCCATCGGCTACATGGACGAGGACCCGAACCGGCCGCGCTTCTTCGGCTATCTCAGCCTGTTCACCTTCGCCATGCTGATGCTGGTGACCGCGGACAACCTCGTGCAGCTGTTCTTCGGCTGGGAAGGCGTGGGTCTGGCGAGCTATCTCCTGATCGGCTTCTGGTACCAGAAGCCGTCGGCGAACGCGGCCGCCATCAAGGCCTTCGTGGTCAACCGCGTCGGCGATTTCGGCTTCGCGCTCGGCATTTTCGCGATCTTCCTGCTGGTCGGCTCGACCGATTTCGAGACCATCTTCCATGCAGCTCCGAGCCTGACCGGCAAGACCATCGACTTCCTCGGCTGGCACGCCGATGCGCTGACCCTGACCTGCCTGCTGCTGTTCATGGGCGCGATGGGCAAATCGGCGCAGTTCCTTCTGCACACCTGGTTGCCGGACGCGATGGAGGGCCCGACCCCGGTGTCGGCGCTGATCCACGCGGCGACCATGGTCACCGCCGGTGTGTTCATGGTGGCGCGCCTGTCGCCGCTGTTCGAGCTCGCGCCGAACGCGCAGGCCGTCGTGATGTTCTTCGGCGCCACCACGGCGTTCTTCGCGGCGACCATCGGCCTCGTCCAGAACGACATCAAGCGCATCGTCGCTTACTCGACCTGTTCGCAGCTCGGCTACATGTTCGTGGCGATGGGAGCAGGGGCCTATTCGGTCGGCATGTTCCATTTGTTCACGCATGCCTTCTTCAAGGCGCTCTTGTTCTTGGGCTCCGGCTCGGTGATCTACGCGATGCATCACGAGCAGGACATCCGCAACATGGGCGGCCTCTGGCGCAAGATCCCCTACACCTACGCGGTGATGGTGGTCGGCACGCTCGCGCTCACCGGCTTCCCGCTGACCGCCGGCTATTTCTCCAAGGACGCGATCATCGAGTCCGCCTACGCCTCGCACAATCCGTTCGCGATGTACGGCTTCGTGATGACGGTCGTCGCGGCCGGCCTGACCTCGTTCTATTCGTGGCGCCTGATCTTCAAGACCTTCCACGGCGAGCCCCAGGACGAGCATCACTATGAGGCTGCGCATGAAGCGCCGATCTGGATGCTGATCCCGATCGGCGTGCTCGCGGTCGGCTCTATCTTGGCCGGCTTCCCGTTCAAGGAGCTGTTTGCCGGTCACGGCATCGAGGAGTTCTTCCGCGAGTCCGTGAAGATGAATCCGCACATCATCGAGGGGATGCACCACACCCCCGAGACCATCGCCTTCCTGCCGACGGTGATGATGGTGCTGGGCTTCCTGGTGTCGTACCTGTTCTACATCCGCCGGCCCTATCTGCCGGTCGAGCTCGCGAACACGCAGCCGATGCTGTACAAGTTCCTGCTCAACAAATGGTACTTCGACGAGCTCTACGATCTCATCTTTGTCCGTCCGGCGAAGTGGATCGGCTATCAGCTCTGGAAGAAGGGCGACGGCTTCATCATCGACGGCCTCGGCCCCGACGGCATCTCGGCCCGCGTGCTGGATGTCACCCGCAACGTCGTGAAGATCCAGACCGGCTATCTCTACCACTACGCGTTCGCCATGCTGATCGGTGCCGCCGGCCTGATCACCTGGTTCATGTTCGGCTTTGGAGGCCAGTAAATGACGACCTGGCCAATTCTATCCGTCACGACGTTCCTGCCGCTGGTCGGCGCGCTGATCGTCTATCTCAGCCGCGGCGATGACGAGGCGGCCCGGCGCAACTCGCGCTGGATCGCGCTCTGGACCACGCTGATCACCTTCGCGGTATCGGTGATCCTGGTCATGCGGTTCGACGCGTCGAACGCCGACTTCCAGTTCGTCGAGAAGGCGAACTGGCTCGCCACCGGCATCACCTATCACATGGGCGTGGACGGCATTTCGCTGCCGCTGGTGATCCTGACCACCGCCATCATGCCGTTCTGCATCATCGCGAGCTGGAAGGCGATCACCAACCGCGTCCGCGAATACATGATGGCGTTCCTGATCCTGGAAACGCTGATGATCGGCACCTTCTCGGCGCTCGATCTCGTGCTGTTCTACCTGTTCTTCGAAGGCGGCCTGATCCCGATGTTCCTGATCATCGGGGTCTGGGGCGGTCCGCGCCGGGTCTACGCGTCCTTCAAGTTCTTCCTCTACACGCTGCTCGGCTCGGTCCTGATGCTGCTCGCCATCATGGCGCTGTACTGGAACGGCGGCACCACCGACATCCCGACCCTGATGCACACGGCCGTGCCGCGCTCGTTGCAGACCTGGGCCTGGCTGGCCTTCTTCGCCTCGTTCGCGGTGAAGATGCCGATGTGGCCGGTACACACCTGGCTCCCCGACGCGCACGTCGAGGCGCCGACCGCAGGCTCCGTGGTCCTCGCCGCGATCCTGCTGAAGATGGGCGGCTATGGCTTCCTGCGCTTCTCGCTGCCGATGTTCCCCTTGGCGTCGCATGATTTCGCGCCGCTTGTGTTCACGCTCTCGGCCATCGCCATCATCTACACCTCGCTGGTGGCGCTGATGCAGGAGGACATGAAGAAGCTGATTGCGTACTCCTCAGTGGCGCATATGGGCTTCGTTACCATGGGCATCTTTGCCGGCACGATGCAGGGCGTCGCCGGTGGCGTGTTCCAGATGATCTCGCACGGCATCGTCTCCGGCGCGCTGTTCCTCTGCGTCGGCATCGTCTACGACCGCATGCATACCCGCGATATCGCGGCCTATGGCGGCCTCGTCAACCGGATGCCGCTCTACGCGCTGACCTTCATGGTCTTCACCATGGCCAATGTCGGTCTGCCCGGCACTTCCGGCTTCGTCGGCGAGTTCATGACGCTGCTCGGCACCTTCAAGGTCTCGATCCCGACCGCGTTCTTCGCCACCTTCGGCGTGATCCTGTCGGCCTGCTACGCGCTCTGGCTTTACCGCAAGGTGGTGTTCGGAGCGCTGGTCAAGCCGTCGCTGATGAGCATGAAGGATCTCACCTTCCGGGAGTGCCTGATGCTGTTCCCGCTGATCGCGCTGACGATCCTGTTCGGCATCTACCCGAAGCCGGTGCTCGACATGTCGGCGGCCTCGGTCCAGCAACTCGTCAACAATTACAACACCGCTGTGACGGCCGTGAAGGCCGCCGCACTGCTCCAGTGAGCGGGCAGGTCAGGATATCGCCATGAGCTTTGAGACTGCAGGTTATCAACTGGCGCCGGTGCTGCCCGAGCTCGTGCTTGCGATCGGGGCCATGGCGCTGCTGATGCTGGGCGCCTATCGAGGGCAGGAGACGACCAAGACGGTCACGACGCTTGCGGTGCTGCTCCTGATCGTGGTCGGCGTGCTCGAATACATGCTGCCCGCGGGCAAGCAGGTGACATTCGGCGGCAGCTTCATCGTCGACGATTTTGCCCGCTTCATGAAGATACTGGCCCTGATCGGCTCGGCGGTGACGCTGGTGCTGTCGACCGAGTTCCTGTCCGACCCGTCGCGCCGCATCTTCGAATACGCGATCCTGGTGCTGCTCTCGACTCTCGGCATGATGGTGCTGATCTCGGCCGGCGATCTGATCTCGCTCTATCTCGGCCTCGAATTGATGTCGCTCGCGCTCTACGTCGTGGCGGCCTCGAACCGCGACAACGCCAAGTCGACCGAAGCCGGCCTGAAGTACTTCGTGCTCGGCGCGCTATCCTCGGGCATGCTGCTGTACGGTTCCTCTCTGATCTATGGCTTCACCGGTACTGTGACCTTCACCGGCATCGCGGCGGCTGCGACCGTCTCGAATGTCGGCCTGGTGTTCGGCCTGGTGTTCCTGCTCGCCGGCCTCTGCTTCAAGGTCTCGGCGGTGCCGTTCCACATGTGGACGCCTGATGTTTACGAGGGCGCGCCGACCCCGGTCACCGCCTTCTTCGCCTCGGCGCCGAAGGTCGCAGCACTCGCGGTCTTCACCCGCGTCACGCTCACCGCATTCCCGGGCATCGTCTCGCAGTGGCAGCAGATCCTGGTGTTCGTGGCAATCGCCTCGATGGCGCTGGGCTCGTTCGCCGCGATCGGCCAGAGCAACATCAAGCGCCTGATGGCCTATTCCTCGATCGGCCATATGGGCTTTGCCCTGGTCGGTCTTGCCGCAGGCACGGTCGAGGGCGCGCAGGGCGTCTTGATGTACATCGTTATCTATGTCGCGATGACGCTCGGTTCGTTCTCGGTCATCCTCGCCATGAAGCGCAACGGCCAGCCCGTCGAGCAAATCAGCGATTTCGCCGGTCTGTCGCGGACCAATCCGCTGCTCGCCTTCATGTTCGCGATGCTGCTGTTCTCGCTCGCCGGCATCCCGCCGCTCGCCGGCTTCTTTGCCAAATGGTACGTCTTCGTCGCCGCCATCAAGGCGAATTTGTTCACGCTCGCTGTCGTCGGCGTGCTGACCAGCGTGGTGGGCGCCTACTACTATCTCAGCATCGTCAAGACGATGTATTTCGACGAGCCGGCCGGGCAGGTCGATCCTGTCAGGGTCGAAGTGCGGACGGTGCTGGCGGTCGCGGGCCTGTTCAACATTCTCTTCGCGCTGTTCGCGGGCCCGGTGGTGAGCGTCGCCTCCGCCGCGGCAAAGTCGCTGTTCTAGGATGGCATTCGCGCTCGGTCCCAGCGCTCTGTCGGCGGGCTACAAGCTCGCGGCTTTCGAACGGACCGGCTCGACCAATACCGAGGCGATCGAGCACGCGAGGGGCGGCGAACGTGGCCCGATGTGGTTCGTCACGTCGGAGCAGACCGCCGGCCGCGGCCGACGCCAGCGTGCCTGGATCGCGCCAAAGGGTAACCTCGCCGCCAGCGTCCTCGAAGTCCTGGACGTCGCCCCTTCCGTCGGGGCGACGATCGGCTTTGCGGCCGGGCTGGCCGAGGAGGCCGCCCTGGAAAAGGTGAGCCTGGAGGCTGCACTGCGCCTCGGCGAGGGTCGTCCCCGCTACACACTGAAATGGCCTAACGACGTGCTTGCCGGCGGCAAGAAGCTGGTCGGTATCGGCCTTGAGGCCGAAGTCGTCGGTGAACGCCTTGCCATCGTCGTCGGCATCGGCACCAACGTCGTCGCCGCGCCCGAGGGCACGCCGACGCCGGCGGTGTCGCTCGCCGCGCTCGGCGTCCAGATCAGTGCGGAGGAGCTGTTCTCGGCACTCTCTGACGCCTGGGTGGAGTTCCGCGGCATCTGGGACAATGGTCGCGGCTTTGCCGAGATCCGCAAACTATGGTTGGAGCGCGCCGCCGGCCTCGGCGAGCGGGTTGCGATCCACACGGGAGTGATGACGCTGGAAGGCATTTTTGACACGATCGACGACGCCGGCTGCCTGATCGTCCGCACCGCGGAGGGCCGGCGCGTGCCGGTGGCCGCGGGCGAGGTGTTCTTTGGCTCGGCCGCCTCCGTGGGAGCTGCGTGATGGCGAAGCCTGAAGAACTGGTATTTGCACCGCTCGGCGGTGTCGGCGAGATCGGCATGAATTTGTCGATCTACGGCCTCGGCAACCGCCAGCAGCGCGCCTGGCTGGCGATCGATCTCGGCGTCTCCTTCGGCGACGAGGAGCATCTGCCGGGCATCGACCTGATCATGCCCGACATCAGCTTTCTGGAGAAGGAGCGCAAGAACCTGATGGGCCTGGTGCTGACCCACGCCCATGAGGACCATTTCGGCGCCATCATCGACCTGTGGCCGAGGCTGAAATGCCCGATCTATGCGACGCAGTTCAGCGCCGCGCTGTTCGAAGCCAAATGCGCCGCCGAGCGCAATGCGCCGAAGATCCCGGTGACGGTGGTGCCGTCCGGCGGGCGCGTCGATATCGGTCCGTTCAACGTCGAGTTCATCCCCGTCGCGCACTCGATTCCGGAGTCGCATGCGCTGGCGATTCACACCGAAGTCGGCACGGTGCTGCACACCGGCGACTGGAAGATCGATCCGACCCCGATCATCGGCCGCCCGACCGACGAAAAGCGGCTGCGCGAGCTGGGCGATCAGGGCCTGCTCGCCTTGATCGGCGATTCCACCAACGCCGTGCGCGACGGCCGCTCACCCTCGGAAGCCGAGGTTGCGAGATCCATCACCGAGCTCGTCAAGGCCGCCAAGGGCCGCGTCGCAGTCACGACCTTTGCTTCCAATGTCGCGCGCCTCAAGGCGGTCGCCATCGCTGCGAAGGCCGCCGATCGTGAGGTCGTCGTGGTCGGCCGCGCCATGGAGCGCGTGGTGCAGGTCGCGCGCGAGACCGGCTATCTCGACGGCGTGCAGAGTTTCCGCTCCCCCGAGGTCTACGGTCATCTGCCGCAGGACAAGGTGCTGGCGCTCTGCACCGGCAGCCAGGGCGAGCCCCGTGCCGCGCTGGCGCGCATCGCCAATGACGACCATCCCGAGATCACGCTCAACCGCGGCGATAGCGTGATCTTCTCCTCGCGCACCATTCCCGGCAACGAGAAGGCGGTCGGCGCCATCATCAACGGCCTGGTTTTGCAGGGCGTGGAGGTCATCACCGACCGCGACCAGCTGGTCCATGTCTCCGGTCATCCCCGCCGCGACGAATTGCGCGACATGATCGCCTGGACCAGGCCGCAGCTCCTGATCCCCGTCCATGGCGAGGCCCTGCACCTGAACGAGCACGCCAAGCTCGCGCGCGCCGCCGGCGTGCCGCGCGTGCTGGTCTGCCGTAACGGCGATCTCGTCAAGCTCGGCCCCGGCGATCCCGGCATCATCGGGCAAGTGCCTGCGGGCCGTCTCTACAAGGACGGCACGATTCTGGAGGACTCCAAGTCCCGCGCGGTGGTCGAGCGGCGCCGCTTGGCCTTCTCCGGCTGCGCCTTTGTGGCTATCGCCATGACGCAGCAAGGCGAGCTCGTCGACGATCCCGAGGTCGATCTGATCGGCATCCCCGAGAAGAACAAAGCGGGCGAGCCCTTCGACGACATCGTCTTCGATGCCGTGGTCTCCACCATCGAAGGCCTGCCGAAGGCGCGCCGCCGCGACGCGGATGCGCTGGCGGAGTCGGTGCGACGCGCTGTCCGCTCCGTGATCAACGAACATTGGGGCAAAAAGCCCCCCTGTCTGGTACATGTGCTGACAGTATAAAGTTTGAGCATGATCTCATCGGAAAACCGCTTCACACTTTTCCGGATCATGCTCTGAGGGAGAAGAAACATGCTGGGCCGGCTCAACCATGTCGCGATCGCGACCAAGGACGCCGTCAAGGCCGCCAAAATCTATGGCGCCGCATTCGGGGCCCAGATATCGGAGGCCGTCGCGCTGCCCGAGCATGGCGTCACCACCGTGTTCGCGACCCTGCCCAACACCAAGATCGAGTTCATCGAGCCGCTCGGCGAGGCCTCGCCGATCGCAAAATTCCTGGACCGCAACGCCGACGGCGGCATCCATCATGTCTGCTACGAGGTGGTGGACATCATCGCCTCGCGCGACACGCTGGTGAAAGAGGGCGCACGCGTGCTTGGCGACGGCGTGCCGAAGATCGGCGCCCACGGCAAGCCGGTGCTGTTCCTGCATCCGAAGGATTTTTCCGGCGCGCTGGTCGAAATCGAGCAGGCGTAAGGCCGAAGCCATGGCGATCCAGCTCTCAACCGCGCTCGCGATCTACTTCGTCATCTGGTGGATTGCACTGTTTCTGACGCTGCCGTTCGGCGTACGCAGCCAGCACGAGGACGGCGTGGGCACGCCAGGCACCGATCCCGGCGCACCGATCCTGACCGGCATGCGGCGCAAGCTGATCTGGACCACGATCATCTCGGCCATCATCTACGGGATCGGCATAGCGGCCTATCACGCCGGCTATCTCTCGATCGAACGTCTGTCGAAATTGATGGGAATGCCGTTTTAGAATTTTCCGGTTGCGTGGGTTTGGGGGGACGAATGATTTTTCAGAGGATCGTCATCGCGCTGTTGGTGCTGATCGTCGCCGGTCTCGGTGCGATCGGCTATTTCGAGTGGAAGATGGCCGCGCAGGTGCGCACCCTGAAGGCGTTTGTCGAGGGCTACGTCTTCAACGACGCGGTGATGGCCTGCGAGCAGGCCAAGAGCTCGACGCCGTTCAAATGGAACGGGGGCAAGAGCACCTCGGTCATCGGCCTGAACTCGGTCAAGCTCGACAAATACAATGTCAGCGCCAGCTACACGCTGGTGGCGGACAACGTCTATTGCGATTACGATCCGGTCAAAAGAAAGGCCGAGATCGGCTCAAGCTTCCTGGAGCGGGAGTAGCGATCCGGCCATGACAAGCATGGGATGGGATCGTCATGGCGCAGGCGGAGGGGTACCGGATTCTGCATGAGGCTGACTTGCGGGACTATCTCGCAGGCGTTCCGGACCTCAAGGCGCTTCTCGGCGGCGAGGCTGCCTCCTGGTCGATCACCGAAGTCGGCGACGGCAATCTCAATCTCGTCTTTATCGTCAAGGGCGGCCGCAGCGGTGTCGCCGTGAAGCAGGCGCTGCCCTATGTCCGCCTCGTCGGCGAGAGCTGGCCGCTGCCGCTGTCCCGGGCCCATTACGAATATCTCGCTCTGTCCCGGCAGGCCCAGCTCGCGCCCGGCCTCGTGCCGGCATTGCTGCATCACGACGAGGCGCTGGCGCTGACGGTGATGGAGCTGCTCGAGCCCCACATCATCATGCGCAAGGGGATGGTCGCGGGAACGCAATATCCGGGCTTCGCCAATGACATCACCACCTTCATGGCCCGGACCTTGTTCTTCACCTCCGACCTCGCGCTGTCGGCGGCCGACAAGAAGGAGGCCATCGCGGACTTCGCCGGCAACCATGCGCTGTGCAAGATCACCGAGGATTTGATCTTCACCGACCCGTACCGCGTGGCCGTACAGAACCACTGGACCGTGCCCTACCTCAACACACTAGCCGCGAGCCTGCGTGCTGATTTGGAATTGCATGTCGCGATCTCCCGGCTGAAGCTGAAATTCATGGCGAGCCCCGAGGCGCTGATCCACGGGGACCTTCACACCGGCTCGGTCATGGTGACGGAGGGCCAAACGCGGGTGATCGATCCCGAGTTCGCGTTCTATGGTCCGATGGGGTTTGATGTCGGCGCTGTGCTGGCAAACCTGCTGATGGCCTATTTCGCGTCATCAGGCCACGAGCGCTCGCCGGGGGACCGCCGCGCCTTTGAAGGCTGGGTGCTCGAGACCGTCGAGCAGGTCTGGAACGAGTTCGCCCGCAAATTCCTCGACCTCTGGCGCGCTGGCGCGGCAGGAGATGCCTATCCGGCCTCGCTCTTCGCAGGAGAGAAGGGCGCCGCGCGGCTTGAGGCCGAGCGGCAGGCCTACATGCAGCGGCTGTTCGCCGACACGGTCGGCTTCGCCGCGGCAAAAACCATCCGCCGCATCTTCGGTCTCGCCCACAATATCGATTTCGAGCTGATCGAGGATCCGCGCAGGCGCGCGATCAGCGAAGCACGCGCCGTGAGGCTGGCAAGGACGATGATGCTCGAGGCGGGGGCATTTCCGACCATTGTGGACGTCACTGCTGCAGCGCGAAAATTGCGCGACTGGCAGCCGGAGCTCGCGACTGGCTAGGGCGCGTACTCACAAATCGGGGCCCGAGCTCTGCGCCCGCATACGTCAACCCCTTCAAGGCGCTTGCGCTCGACGTGCCGCGGATGGTCAACTCTCGAACCGGAGCACGCCTGCGTTGTTGGGGGACACATGATCTTCAGGATAGTGGCAATCGTCGCTGGTTTTGGACTGGCGCTCGTCGCCTCGGCGGAGGCCCAGACACCGCGAAAGGGCGGAACAATCCGCATGACCGCGCCTTATGGTTCGAGCTTCACAAGCCTGGACATTCATACGACGCAGCGCGCCCAGGACGAAATCTACGCCAAGGCTCTGCATCGGTCGCTCTACATCTGGAATTCCACGGAAGGCAAGCCGGTTCTGGAGCTTGCCAAGGAGGACGTCGTCTCGGGCGGAGGTCTCGTTCACACCTTCAAGCTGCGCGACGACGCCTATTTCCACAACGGCCGCAAGATGACGGCCGACGACGTCATCTGGACCTACAACCGCATCATGGACGGCACCAAGGCCTATCCCGGCGCGCGCTATGTCCGCGTGATCGAGGGCGCGGCCGCGGTCGAGAAGGGCCAGGCCAAGGAAATCTCCGGCCTGAAGAAAATCGACGACTTCACACTTGAGATGAAGCTGACCGAGAAAGTCGATCCAGGCTTCTACTTCTGGAACGCGATAACTTCGATCTATCCCGCCGACGAAGCCGCCAAGGAGAGCTTTCTCCAGAAGCCGATCGGTCTTGGGCCCTTCAAGTTCGTCGAGCACGTGCCGGGATCGCGCATCGTTCTGGAGCGGTGGGACCGGTTCTACAAGCCCGGCAAACCCTATGCTGACAAGATCATCGTGTCGGTCATGGGCGAGGCCGCGGCACGCGATGTCGCCTTCCGAAACAAGGAGATCGACACCTCGGTGCTGGGACCTGCGCAATATGTGGCCTATCAGAACGACGCCGACCTCAAGGGCACCGTCGTCGAGGTCGCCGAGGTCTTCACCCGCTACATGGGGATGAACCCCGCGTTCAAGCCGTTCGCCGACAAGCGGGTCCGGCAGGCGATCAACTATGCGATCGACACCGACCTGATCATCAACAAGCTGGTCAAGGGCAAGGCCTATCGCGCCACCAGCTGGCTGCCGCTGACCTCGCCCGCCTACGACAAGGCCATGAAGCCCTACGCCTTCGATCCCGCCAAGGCCAAGCAGCTGCTCGCTGACGCCGGCTATCCCTCGGGCTTCGAATTCGAATGGACCACCAGCCAGAATGAAAGCTGGGGTCTGCCGATCGTCTCGGCCGTCATCCCGATGCTGGACAAGGTCGGCATCAAGGTGAAAGTCAAGCAGGTCGAGACCGCGGTACTGGCGGAGGTGGTTCGCAGCGGCGATTACCAGGCCTTCATCTATTCCCAGGCGAGCGGCCCGGATCCGCAGGCCGCCCTCAAATGCTTCCACTCGGCGACGCCGCAACCAGCCTGCAACTACATGAACTTCAAAAATGCCGACTTCGACAAGATGGTCGATGAGGCCGGACAGGCCGACGATCCCGCCAAGCGCGCCCAGCTGCTGCAAAAGGCCAACGCCCTGCTCTACGAAGAGGCGCCGGTCTGGTTCTTCAACTACAACAAGGCGGTCATGGCGGTGCAGCCGTGGCTCAAGGGGATTCAGCTGAACGCGACGGAGCTGACCCATCAGAACGTCGAAGACCTCTGGGTCGACGAGACCTCGCCCGCGAAGTGACACGCGCTCTCGGGCTCCCTCCATCGCAACGAACGATGGAGGGAGAGAGGAAAAGTGCCGATGCTCCCCTTCCTGTTCCGTCGTCTCCTGCAAACCATTCCGACCGTGCTCGCCGTCGTGCTGCTGGTCTTCGTGCTGTTCAGCGTCGTTCCCGGCAGCATCGTCTCGTCCATGAGCGACGACAGCGATCCACAGGTCGAGCTGCGCATGAAGAAGCAGCTCGGCCTCGACGATCCCGTCTATGTGCGGTTCGGCGCCTACATCGCCAAGCTCGCGACAGGTGATTTCGGAACATCGTTCCGGACCCGCGAACCTGTCACGACCATGATCGCCAAACGGATGTGGCCGACGCTGCAACTTATCTTCGCCGCCATGGCACTTGCCGTGGTGATCGGCGTGCCGCTGGGCTTCATCGCAGCGCTGAAGCCTGGCGGCATCGTCGACACGCTCGCAATGGTCGTGGCGGTCTCGGGCCTTTCGATCGCCAAATTCTGGCTCGGACTGGTGCTGATGTACTTCTTTGCGTTGAAGCTCGGCTGGCTGCCGAGTTTCGGCTATGGTGATGGCGGACTGAAATATCTGATCCTTCCTGCCGTGACGCTCGGCGTCTCGCCGATGGCGCTGTTCGCCCGGACGACGCGCGCTGCGGTCCTCGAGATCATGACCGCAGATTTCGTGCGCACTGCGCGCTCGAAGGGCATGAGCGAGACACGGGTCGTGAAGTGGCACGTGATGCGCAATGCGCTTGTCATCATTCTCACCACCGTCGGCCTGCAGTTCGGCGCGTTGATGGGGCAGGCGGTGGTCGTCGAGAAATTGTACTCCTGGCCCGGCATCGGCTCGCTGCTGGTCGACAGTGTCCTGCAGCGCGACATTCCGGCCGTCCAAGGATCCATTCTCGTGGTGGTATTGGCCTTTCTCGCGATCAATCTGCTGATCGACCTGCTCTACGGCGTGATCGATCCCAGGATCAGATACGCATGAAGCTGCGCGCCAATCTCATCATCGGCGGCGCGCTGTTCGCGCTCGCCATCCTGGTCGGCCTGCTCGCGCCCTGGCTGGCCCATACCGATCCCGTCATGGACGCCAATTTGTTGAATGCGGAAGAGCCCCCGAGCTGGACCTGGTGGTTCGGCACCGACGACCAGGGCCGCGACATCTATTCCCGCGTCGTCTACGGCGCGCGCGTCTCGCTGACGGTCGGCATCGTCTCGCAGCTCATCAACAGCGTCATCGGCGTCGCGCTGGGCCTGAGCGCCGGCTATTGGGGCGGCTGGTGGGACGATGTCGTCAACGGCCTGACCAATGTCATGCTCGCGATCCCATCGCTGATCTTCGCGCTGGCCATCATGGCGGTGCTTGGTCCCGGCCTGACCAGCCTGCTGATCGCACTCGGCTTGACCAACTGGTCTTTCACGTGCCGGATCGCACGGGCCTCGGCGCTGTCGCTCAGGAGCCAGGGCTATGTGCAGGCCGCGACCGTGCTCGGCTACGGTGATTTGCGCATCATGACCACGCAGCTGCTGCCGAACATGCTCGGACCGATCGTCGTCATCGGCACGCTCGGCATGGGCAGCGCGGTCCTGTCCGAAGCCGCATTGTCGTTCCTCGGCCTCGGCGTGCGCCCGCCGTTTCCGAGCTGGGGCAGCATGTTGTCGGATGCCCGCGACCAGATCACGACGGCGCCGTGGCTATCGGTCTTTCCCGGTCTTGCCATCTTCCTGACGGTGCTCGGCCTCAACCTGCTCGGCGACGGCCTGCGCGACATTCTCGATCCACAATCGCGGAGCCGGCGCACATGACCGGGGTGCCGCTGATCGAGGTTGAGGATTTGCGTATCGATCTCAACGATGGATCGAGGCGCGTTGCGGCGGTCGAGGGCATTTCATTCCGCATCGATCGCGGCGAGACGTTCGGCCTTGTCGGCGAATCCGGCTGCGGCAAGAGCATCACGGCGCTCGCTTTGATCGGCCTGTTGCGGCAGCCGTTGTCGATCGGCGGCGGCGCCATCCGGTTCGAGGGCAGGGAGATCCAGCAACTTTCAGCCGGCAGGCAACGGGAGCTGCGCGGCAATCGCATCGCCATGATCTTCCAGGAGCCGATGACGGCGCTGAACCCGGTCTCGCCGGTGGGCCGGCAGATCGCCGAGATGTTCGTGCTGCACAAGGGCAAGAGCTGGCGGGAAGCCAACCAGCTGGCCGTCGAGGCGCTGGCGAGCGTCCGCGTTCCCGCGCCGGAACGACGCGTGAAGGATTACCCGCACCAGCTGTCGGGCGGCATGCGTCAGCGCGTGATGATCGCCATTGCGCTCGCATGCGGTCCGGATCTGCTGATCGCCGACGAGCCGACCACCGCGCTCGACGTCACCGTGCAAGCCGAAATCATCGAGCTGATGCGGAATTTGTGTGCCGAGAGAGGAACGGCAATCCTGATGATCAGCCACGATCTCGGCCTGGTCGCCAATGTCTGTCGCCGCGTGGCCGTGATGTATGCCGGCCGCATCGTCGAGGAGCGCGGCTCGGCCGATATCTTCCGGGCGCCCTCGCACCCCTATACGCGAGGCCTGGTGGCCTCGCTGCCGCGGCTCGGCAGCCGCGCCGCGCTTGGCCGCACCAGGCTGAAGGAGATCGCGGGCGTCGTCCCGGCCATCACGAATTTCCCGCATGGCTGCCGGTTCAATCCGCGCTGCGCGCATGCGACCGATATTTGCCGGACCACCGTGCCGGGAACGGATTTGCTGGAGGCCGGCGGTCTGGTCAGGTGTCATCACCATGCATGAGCCGCAGGGAAGGCCAGACGACGATGTCATTCTCAGCGTCGAGGATCTTGCGGTCCATTTTCCGCTCGGAGGCGGCCTGCTGGGGCGCGGCCGTCGGCTGCTCCGCGCCGTCGACGGTGTCGATCTCAGGCTGAAGCGGGGCGAATGCCTCGGCCTCGTCGGCGAGTCCGGCTCCGGCAAGTCGACGGTCGCATTGTCGATCCTTGGTCTCCAGACCCCGACGCGCGGCCGCATCGTGGTGGACGGGCAGGTCGTGACGGGCCGGCCATCCGGCGATCGAAAGGCGCTGGCCCGCATCGTGCAAATGGTGTTTCAGGACCCCTACGCCTCGCTCAATCCACGCCAGACCGTTCGTCGCACGCTTGAAGATCCCCTGCGCGTGCATGGCGTGACCGCCGCAAGCGAGATCGGGGACCGCGTTGCGATCATGCTGCGGCATGTGGGCCTGCGGCCCGAACAGGCCGACCGCTACCCGCATGAATTCTCCGGCGGCCAGCGCCAGCGCATCGGCATTGCGCGCGCCCTGATCCTCAATCCCAAAATCGTCATCTGCGACGAGCCCGTGTCGGCGCTGGATGTCTCGATCCGTGCGCAGATCATCAATCTGCTGCTGGAACTGAAGGAAACGCTCGGCTTGTCGTTCATCATGATCAGCCACGACCTCGGCGTGGTCGAACACATGAGCGACAGGGTCGCCGTCATGTATCTCGGCCGCATCGTCGAGAACGGCGACTGGCGCGAAATCTTCGAACGGCCCGCGCACCCCTATACGCAAGCCCTGATCGCCGCCATTCCCGATCCGCTGCGCCATGCACCGCTGGCAACGACAGGCGGGGATCTTCCCAATCCCCTCAATCCGCCGAACGGATGCGCGTTTAGTCCGCGTTGTCGCTACGCCGAGGACGTATGTCGGAGCGAACCCGGTCCGGTGCTGGAAACGCGAGCCGACGGGCATGAGGTCCGGTGCTGGCGTGCTGACGAGATTGTTGGTCAGACGCAATTGGCTTCGACCGAGGGCGGGCATCCCTAAGGATGAAAGGCGCGTCCGTCGTGCTCAAAAGGGTCGCTCTAGTGGCCCGCTAGTTACTTCCGGTCTGTCCTGACAGCCTGACGCTTTGGGGCCCGCCCATGGGCAATCGCGTGGGGTTGATTCTTGGGGCGGTCCAATCGCATATCGCCCTATTTTCATGTGTGCTACCAGATTGGATAGCAAAATGTAGCAGGAAAGGCAGATCATGACTGATGATCAGGTCAATCTCGTCGTTCAGCACCTTTGCGAGCAATTGCACTTGGCGTTCCGATTGAAGGGCAGCGAAGCACATCCACCAAACGCCAAGGATATTGGATTCGATCCGGCCTCTGTGAGAACCGTATTGCTGACCGGCTTGCGCTCGGCGGGTGTCACGACCCACCACGAGGCGGTCGGGAAGAGCGAAGAGCCGCCATGGTCCTAAACACAAAACGCGGGACAGAAGCCTCGCGCCAATGTCTCAGTTGGGTCAGGAGCGGACCTCGGGGATTTGAGGGATAACAATGGAAAAGCTAAGCCGTTCCGGCCTTCTAATTTATGAAGACGGAGTTCGTGCCAAGTGCAACGCGGCCTCAACGCCGCCTTCCAGGATCTGCTCCGCCCGGGCACCATCCGGCACGGCCCGCGCGAACTGGAGGGTGCCGACCATGAGGCCGAAGATGGCCGTCGCGCGGCGGCCACTCGCTGCAGAACCGGCGTCAGGAAGCAGTGCCGCGAGAGTCGAAACGTAGCTTCGCAGTCCTTTCTCGTAGTCTCGCCGCGTGGACAGGGGCTGGCGGGAGATTTCGGGGAGCAACGCCGCTGAGGGGCACCCACCCGCCGGGTCATCGAGGTGAGCGCGGTTCAGGTACCTCCGGATCGCGCCCTCAAGGTCCAGGCCATTCCGCTGATCCTCATCGAGGCGATGTTGCTGGTCGGCGAGCGCGCTCCCCAGCGCCTCGCGAACGAGCGCGTCTTTGGATTCGAAGTGAGGAGAGAATGCCCCTTTGGTCAGGGCGGCTTCGCCCATGATCCCGGCGATCCCGGCGGCGGAGATGCCGTCTCGGCGCACACACTTCGACGCCACATCGACGATGTGCCGTCGCGTCGCTGCCTTATGACCTTTCTCGAAACGCATCTTCTCTCCACTCCACTATATCCCGCAACCGTTAGGCAGCAGCTTCGCCAAGCGAGGGGGCCACGGCCACGGCGTCAGATCGCAGTCGACTTGGCGCCCAAGACGCCTTCGATGCCGCGGGCAAGGTTCAGAAGCGCCCGGTCGCTCCCAAAGGGAGCGTCCAGTTCAAGACCAATCGGTAGCCCAGCGCGAGACAAGCCGACGGGAAGGCTGATACCCGGTAGCCCCACGCTGCTCGCCGACACGGTGTGGTTCGCCAAAGCGAGGTAGCTGACTTCCTGCCCCGCGATATGGACGGTCGACTGCTCCTCGATCAAAGGCGCCGTGCAGGGCGTGGTCGGTTGCAAAATGACCAGCGCCCCATGAGAGACGAACGCCGTGTTGAGGCGGCGCTGGATTTCCGGCCGGCTCACGTCGAGCGCCGTCCGATAGGCCTCTGCCGATGTAGAACCTGCACCACCCGGCAGTACGATGTGCCCCCACGCCTGCCGAAGTTGGGGCTTAAGGCCGTCGTAAATGGCCTCGAACGTGGTCGGAATGTCATGGCGGCGAAGAAACTCCGAAATTGCGCCCATCGTCTCATGAGCGAAGATGCCCCATGTCGCGATTTGGACGAGGGAGTTGAAATCGTCGCCAAGGTCTACTTCAATGACCTCGGCGCCGGCGTCCTGCAGTTGCTGAACCACCTCGCGGAAGCGGGTCTCGACTTCCGAATCCACCAGATCCAGGAACTGTCGCGGCGCGAAGGCCAGCCGGACTCCATTCAGGCCATAGCCGCCGTCGGAGGACTCGTCACCAGTCACGACCTGATCCACCAGAATGCAGTCCTCAACGCTTCGGGTGAATACCCCCGTCGTGTCGAGCGTATGGGAGATTGGCGCAACGCCGTAGCGCGGCCAACGCCCGGTGGTTGGCTTGAATCCCACGACGCCACAGAACGATGCGGGCACCCGAATTGACCCAACGGTGTCACCGCCCAAGGACGCGGGAACGAGGCCGGCGGCCACCGATGCGGCAGAGCCGCTCGAGGAGCCGCCGGACACGCGATCTCGTGCATGCGGATTATTCACCTGGCCGTAACGTGCGTTGTGACCGGTCAAACCGTAAGACATTTCGACGAGGTTATTCTTGCCGAAGATCAAGGCGCCCGCACCCTTAATGGCTCGTACAGCGTCCGCATCTTCGCGCGGTACGAAGTGAGCGAGGCTATCGAGACCTAGGCTAGTAGGCAGCCCTTTCGTCAAATAGCTATCCTTCACCCCGAGCGGCACGCCAAGCAGCGCGGCCGCCGATCCGGCCGCACGCGCTTTGTCCGCATCCCTCGCGGCCGCCAGCACGGCGGCCTGGTCGATGGTGATGAAGGCGTTGAGATCGGCAAGCAACTGGGCGCGCTGCAGGAGCGCCGCGGTATAGGCCTCCGACGTGATCTCGCCGTTACGAACCGCTGCTGCGGCGGCTGCGAGCCCAAGAAAGGTGAGATCTGGGGTTGCTTGCGATGCGATGTGGCGTGAAGTGGCAACGGTGTCGTCCATGAAATCCTCGCGAGGAGCTGAGAAGCAGCATCTCACTCCCGCCGAGGGAGGCGCAGATGGATGCCATTACGACCATAATATAACATTACGATCGTACTTCAATGGCCATTCTCGCGGCAATGCCGCGTCACCGAACACATAAGCGTGAGGCGTTAATGCGCGACCGATGAAGCCAGCAAACGCCGTTTCGACGAGGGACCGTTAGCGAGCGCAGGGCTCCGACACGCTATCTCGAGCAATCCGGCGCGCGCGACTGCCCGCCTGGTGCCGCCGCAATCGGCGGCGTCTAGTCAAGCACATGACTTCTGCTTTGGGTCATGAACGACAAAGCTCGAACTGAGCACCATAGGTCTGCTTTCGGGCAAATTGCCACCAATCCGCTCGGTAGCAGGCTGGGTTGATCCTGACCGCCGAGCCGTCATTCAAGCTCCCGATGAGGAGGCGAGTGCAGCTCGAACGACCGAGCTGGGCTTGAGCTTAGCGCTCGCCAGACATGCGATCGCCGCGTGATGATGTTCTGATCCTGTTTTGCCCGACCTGTCCAACTTCGTCGCGGCGAGACTATGGATTGCCAGTCGAGCCTATCGTCTGATGCCGACCAGACGAGGGCGGCGGTTTGCGAGCGGATTCTCGGCCGGCAGGCCACGCAGCCAGTCGCGGAAGCTGATGATTTCGGGGCAATCCGCCGTGCCTTCAGGCGCGATCAGCCAATCGCCCAAGACGGATCCCGCATCGACCCGGTCGCAGCGATAGCCCGGATGGCGGCTGAGACCCCGGGCGATCAGCAGGTCGACCTTGCCCTCGACCAATTCGTGTAGGCCGGCGGGCTGGAGCACCCGCAAACCGATCTCCGAATGCGCGCCGCGAAACTCCGCCAATTCGAGGCGACGCAGGTCGAAGCCGCCATGAACGCCCAACTGCAGCAGTACCGCACCCGCCGGTTTCAATTGCGAGGTCGCCTCCGCGATGTGGCGAAAGCCTTCGGAGACTCCGGGCAGATAGGCCTGACCGGCCGCGGTGAGGATGAGCTGCTTATGCAGCCGCTCGAACAGCTGCACGCCGAGGCGCGCCTCCAGCGCTTTCACCTGCTGCCCCACGGCGGCGGGCGTCACGTGCAGCTCGTGCGCGGCCAGCTTGAAGCTGAGATGGCGGGCAGCGGCTTCGAAGGCGCGGAGCGCGTTGAGGGGTGGAAGGGTGTAGGTCATCGTGCTCCACTTTGACACTGATGGGCCGCGGCCTTGCAATAGATTTTCTTGCGTTGAACCGCAGCAACAATGCTTTGCACGGCGGCGATGTCGCCGCATAGGGTCGGCCCGCAAACCGGAGAAACCCTATGCCGCCAGTTCACGCCGTCAGCCACAATCCCGCAACGGTCCATGCTCCCGCCGGTGGTTGCAGCTTGGGAGTTGAATTGACGCAGCACCGCCGCCTCTTGTTCATCAGCGGCCAGGTGCCTGAGAGAACCGACGGCACCGTGCCCGACGGTTTCGAGGCGCAATGCGAGCAGGCCTGGCGCAACGTGATGGAGGTGCTCGCCGCCGCAGGCCTTGGCGTCGAGCATCTGGTGAAGGTGACCACGTTCCTGACCGACCGCAATCATGTCGTGACCAACCGCACCATTCGTCGCGCGATGCTCGGGGACCACCAGCCCGCGCTGACGGTCGTGATCGTCGAGACCGTCGACAGCAAATGGCTGCTGGAGATCGAGGCGATCGCCGCGGAGTGAAACCGACTTCGCGAATGAGCCAATCATATCGGGTGTCCAATGGCTGAAAACATGCATCCCTTCTACGAGACGCATCGGAGCGCTATGGAAGCGGCCATGCGCCAGCGGCTCGACCTTGCCGATGCGATGTTGCGCGAGCGCGCGCATCTCACCGAGATCGACGGGATCAGGCAGAAGGTGATGGACGAATTCGAGATCGTGCTCACCCAGATGCCCTATGTCGGCGGCGCGGCCAGTCGTATGAGCGATTTCTTCATGCGCCTGATGGGCTTCATGGCCATCAGTCGGGTACTGCGGCGGCACGGCGTGCCGCTGCCTGTGATCGGCGAGATCGAGCGGGAAACCTACAGGGCGCAATTGCTGACCGTATCAGAAGCGGAACGTCTCGCCTCGGGGCGTCAATTCATGTCGCCGGAGAACCAGGCTTTGCTGCGCGAGCAGGCGGCCACAAGCATGACTGACAGCCATCAGAACGAGTTTCCGGAAGATTTCGCCTACGATTTCGTCGAGCCGGGTCCGAAAGACAATTTCGAGTTCGGGATCAACTACAAGGCCTGCGGCTTCTGCAAATTCGCGGCGCGCCATGGCGACAAGGACATTCTGCCGAACATCTGCGGCCTCGATTTCGTCGCCTACGCAGCGCGAGGCATCCGGCTGGAAAGGACACAGACGTTAGCGGGCGGTGCGAGCCACTGCAATTTCCGGTTCTCGCAGCTCGCGCTGGAAGAGAAGTCGGACAGTTAAGCCGCCTCTCATGCTCTGCGATCGAGGGGAGGCTGGATTGCCCTGCTATCACATCGTCATTGCGAGCGTAGCGAAGCAATCCAGAATCTTTCCGTGGCGGCAGTCTGGATTGCTTCGCTGCGCTCGCAATGACGGAGCTTGGGCGTGACTCTGAGCCCACCGAAGCCAAGCGCCACAATGACATCGTGCGCCTGTTTTGCCCGACGAGTCAAACGTCGGCGCGGTCGCAATCACGCAATTGCGAATATTGTAAGCGGCTGAACTTCCTCACAGTTTCTACTGTGCATGGGGTTGTTTTCGCGCTTTTTGTTTTGATGGCTGTCTACTCCGCCGCCTTTTCCCTCAGCCGCTGCGCGTAGACGTTGATGATCAGGGCCAAGAGCAGGATCAGGCCGCGGATCAGGATCTTCAAAAAGCTGTCGATGTTAACGTGGTCGAGGCCGTTGTTGAGCACGCCAAGCACGAACAGCCCGACGATGGTGTTGCCGATGCCGCCGCGGCCGCCGAACAGGCTGGTGCCGCCGACGACGACGGCAGCGATGGAGTCGAGCAGGTAAGTGTCGAACTCGTTCTGCTGCGCGCTGCCGAAATGGGCGACACCGAGCATGCCGCCGATGCCGGAGCAGACCGCCGAGATCACCATCACCGCGCCGAGAATGAGCTTGACGTTGAGGCCGGCATATTCGGCGGCCTCGCGATTTCCCCCGACCATGTAGACGTAGCGGCCGAAGCGCGTGTAGGTCAGCACCAGATGGCCGCCGAGCAGCATGATCGCGGCGACGATGACGATCCAGGGAATGCCGCCGATCGATCCGGAGCCGAGCGTGGTGATCACGTCAGGCACCTTGTAGGCGATCTGGCCGCGCACCAGCAGCGCGGAGATGCCGGCCGCGATCTGCATCATCGCCAGGGTCATGATGAAGGAGGGGATGCCGATCACGGTCAGCCCCAGCGCATTGACGAGGCCGAGAGCCGCGCAGAGCAGAATGGCCAGCAGGATCGCCGCGGCGCCGGGGAGGGGAATGTTGGGAATGTTGACGTAGGATTCCTGGAGCGTGAAGTAGGCGACCGCGATGCCGGTGACGTTGGCGATGCTGGCGATCGAGAGGTCGATCTCCGCGCAGAGGATCACGAAGGTGAGGCCGACGGCGATGACGCCCGTGACCGATACCTGCGTCAGGATGTTGCCGAGATTGTCCAGCGTCGCGAAGGAGGGGCTGGCGAGGGCGAAGAAGCCGGACAGGAAAATCAGCGTCAGGAACGGCGCGATGTTGCGCATCTGCGAGCGCAGGAAGGGTGCTAACCCGCGCGCCCGTTGCCTCGCCGCCGGTGCCGTCTCACTGCTCGCCATGGTGTTTCTCCGTCACGCCGCTTCCAGCAGGCGGTCCTTGCTGACCGGCTCGTTCCTGAATTCCCGCACCAATGCGCCGCGCTTGAGCACGAGGATGCGGTCGGCCAGCGACAGCACCGTTTCCGGCTCGGTCGACAGCACGATGATCGCGAGCCCTTTGGCGCGGAGGTCGCGGACGATGTTGATGACGTCGTTCTTGGCGCCGACATCCATGCCGCGGGTCGGCTCGCACAGCACCAGCAGTTTTGGCGGATAGGTCAGCCATTTCGCCAACGCGACCTTCTGCTGGTTGCCGCCGGAGAGCATGCCGAGATCGAGGCCGACCACCGGCGGCCTGATCTGGAGCTGCTCGACCTGGCGCTGGGCGATATCGCGCTCCTGCGCCGGCTTGAGCAGCAGCGCCGAGATGCGATCGAGAATGCTGATCGAGATGTTCTTGTAGACCGGCTCCTGATGGAACAGCATTGCGCGCCGGCTCTCCGGCACCAGCGCCACGCCGGCGCGCCGCGCCGCTGCCGTGCTGGCGAAGGTTTTTGGCTTGCCCTCGACGGCGAGCGTGCCGGCATCCGGCTTCAGCTTGCCGAACAATATGCGCGACAGCTCCTGCTGGCCGCAGCCCATGAAGCCGTAGATTCCCAGCACTTCGCCGGCACGCGCCTCGAAGGAGATGTCCTTCAGGCTGCGGGCCAGCGACAATTGATCGACCTTCAGGACCACCGAGCTGTCCGCCGGCCGCGGCAGCATCAGATCGTCGCTATAGCTATGCTCGAGCGCTTCGCCGCCGCGGCCGATCATAGCCTCGATCAGCGCGCCCTTGCTGGTCGCAGCGCTTGCCGTCTCCGCGACCTTTCGCCCGTTGCGGAACACGGTCACCGTGTCGGACACGCGCAAGATGTCCTCGATGAAATGCGAGATGAAGACGATTGCCGTGCCTTCCGCGCGCAGGCGCCGCAGCGTTGCGAACAGCCGTTCGACCTCGGGCGGGGAAAGAGCGGAGGTCGGCTCGTCCAGGATGACGATGCGCGCGCCGGAAAACAGCACGCGCGCGATCTCGATCAATTGCTGAAGCCCGATCGGGAGGTCGCCGAGCCGTGACATCGGGTCGACGTCGATGCCGAAGCGGGCGAGCTGTTCGCCGGCCTCGCGCGCCATCCGTCGCCATTGTACCAGGCCGAGCCGGTTGGTCGGTTGGTTACCCAAAAACACGTTCTCGGCGACCGTGAGGTCGGGGGCGACAGATAGCTCCTGGTGCACCATGGCGATGCCGGCGGAGTGCGCATCGCGGGCCGAGCGGAAATGCGTCTCCTGTCCGTCGATCAGGAAGCGGCCGGAGAATTCAGTGTGCACGCCGGCGATGATCTTCATCAGCGTGCTTTTTCCCGCGCCGTTCTCGCCGACGAGACCATGGATCTCGCCGGGTGAGAGCGCAAAATCGACACCACGAAGCGCTTCGACACCGCCGAAGCTCTTCGTGATGCCCTGCAATTCCAGGATGGGCTGACGTCCCTCAGGCATGGAGGGTCAGATCAGGAAGTGATCCTCCATCCACTGCATACCGGGTGCGTTGGCCTTGGTCACGACTGGACCGTCGGTGACGACGTTCTTGGGAATGCCCTGTCCGCTCTTCTCCCCGCCGACCACGGCGGAGACGCCCGCGACGATCGCGCCGCCATGGATGCGGCAGGACGGATTGCGCACGGTGGCGAACATGCGGCCTTCGCTGACCGCCTGGATCGCCGGCGGCATCGCATCGACGCCGCCGATCAGGATATTGGTGCGGCCCCGCGCTTTCATGATGTTGGCGGCGGCAAGCGCCATGTCGTCATTGTGGAAGAACGCTGCGTCGATCTGCGGGTACTTGGTCAGATAGGTTTCCCAGAGACGTGCGGTCTTGGAGACGTCCCAATCTGCGGGCTGAGTATCCAGCACCTCGATGCCAGGGAATTGCTTCACGACATTGTTGAAGCCCTTGGCACGGCCCTGCGCGCCGGTATGGCCGAGCGCGCCCTGCGTCATGATGATCTTGCCCTTGCCGCCCATGGCGTTGCACAGCGCCTGCGTCACGGACGCGCCCATGAATTCGTTGTCAGGGGCGAGGAAGGAGTGGACGTTGATCTGGTCGAGGGGAGCAATCAGCGTGTCCATGTCGATCACGGGCGTGCCGGCGTCGATCATCTTCTGCACGGGCTGGGTGAGGGTGCCGATGCCAAAAGCCTGGATGGCGACGAAATCCCATTTCTGCGAGGCCATGTTGTCGATCGCCGCGCGCTGCTTCACCGCATCGAGCTGGCCGTCGAACCAGGTGACCTCAACATTGAACAGCTTGCCCCAGAACTCCGCGGCCTGCTTGCCCTGCGCGCACCAGGTCGCCTGGAGGCCCGCATTGGAGAACGCCGCCTTCAGCGGCTTCTCGCTTCGTCCGACTTCGGCTGCAAGGGCGGGGTTTATGCCCATGCCGCCGAGGATAGCAGCCCCGGCGCCGGCGGTTGCCGCCGCTTGAAGAAGATCGCGCCTCGTCGTCGAGAAATCTTTCGTCCCGGACATCGCTCGCTCCCATATATTTATCGTCGGCGCGTCATTGATTGCGCGACCGATACGGAAAGTGTCTCACAAGAGTTGATGGCACTCAATCTGCAATCACGCGAGATCGCCGCAACCGGTGTTGGTGCAGCGCAAGCGTCAGGCCTGAACGGCGGCGAATGCGTCGATCTCGATGAGCAGTCGGTCCCAGGCCTGCGCGACATCCGGCGACCATTCATCGCCGAGCAACCCGCGCAGCGTATCCCTGATCACGGCAAAGAAGGCGATGAACAGCTCGCGCGGCGTGCCGTAGCCATCGTGCGAGGCGACCTCGCACGCGATCAGCCGGAAATGCCCGCGACGATCACCGGCGAAGTCGAGAATCGCCTCGATCGTCAGCGCGAGCATCGATCCCATCACGAGGTCGCTGCCTTGCGTGCGGAACATCGCCCGCGTTTCGGGATGCTCTTCGAACAGACGTTGATAGACGAGCGGCGTGAGATCCGCGCAGCGCAAGGCCGCGAGTTCAAAGCCCCGTTCGATCGGATTGGGAGGATTATTCACCGGCGCCGTGGCCATGCTGACAAAAAAAGAGCGGGGCCCTAGCCCCGCTCGAAAATTGTGTCGACCCTATTATCCCCGATTCTAAGATTTGATCTTGATTGGCGGGGCGACGCTGCGTTTTGCGCGTCAGGGGCTCCTCCCGAGACTTGGACCACCAGACTTCGACCTCACGGCCAGCCTGAGCAAGAGGGATGCTAGATCAACTTTTCTCACTTGTCATCATTTTCGGCAACGAATGTTCAAAATTCGAGCAATTAACGAAATGATCGGGCTTCCGGTCTTGTAAGCATATGACAAATATAAGAAATCTGTGGAGGGGGCAGGGTTGCGGGACTGCCTCGAATGCCGCAGATCCCCTCTCGTGGGGCGGCCCGACCACAGTTCTCCAGAAATTTGCGCTGTACCAAGAAGGCGGCGGAACCGGCCTCGACTCGGCTCTCCGCGCGGTGTTTAGTTGATAGACGAACGAATGGTTCGGCGGATGCGCGCACGGCTGCAAAAATTCTTACCCCTGGTCCTGCTCGCTTTGGCGATGCAGGTGCTGGCGCCGATCGCTGCCTGTTTGGCGGCCGGCCAGGCCATGGCCAATCCGCTCTCTGCAGCCGTCATCTGCCACAGCCCGAGCGAGCAGGGCGGCCTGAGCGACCAGAACGGTGCACCGGCCGCGCATGGTGGCGCCTGCGCGCTGTGTTGTCTGGCGCAGGTGGGCGCGTCACCCGATTCGCCGCCGCACGCCGCGCTCTCCATTCCCTTCCGCCACGCCGAGCGCGTGGTGTGGCACGTGGCGGATGTATCCGCCGTCGCCGTCTATAGGGACTCAAACGCCCAGGCACGCGCGCCGCCTCAATCTTCCTGACGACCCAAGGTAACGCCGCGGCCCGTCCGCTGGCGATTGATGTTGTCATTGGCCGGCGATAGCTGCCGGCGTCAGGAATGCCCCATGTTACGTTGTCATGCCCGCCGTGGCGTGAGCCTCGTTGCCGTTCAGGCCGCGCTGCTTGCGTCGTCGAGCGGAGTCTTTGCCCAAAACAGCAATACCGTGCTTCCCGCGGTGACCGTTGAGGCGCCGCAGGCCGCCCGGCCCAAACCAGCGGTAACCCGGCCATCACGACTACGCTCCGCTTCGGCGGGCCGCGCGGCGAGGCCTGTTGCGGCGAACGCGAACGTCAGCGCACCGACCCAAAGCAGGACAGTGACTGCCGGTGCAGCCCGAGATGGTCTCAATCAGGCGCCTGCCGGACAGACCGCGACGACCATCGATCGCAGCCAGTTCGACAATCGCCCGTCGTTTTCGGTCAGCGACGTCTTGCGGGATAGTCCGGGCATCTCGATCAAGCAGGGGAATGGCCCCCGCGATTTCGGCATCTCGATTCGCGGCTCCAACGCCCGGAACGGCTTTGGCATCCGCAATCTCGTGATCTTCGACGACGGTTTTCCGGTGACGCAGCCGGACGGCCTGTCGCGGAGCGACCTGATCGATCCCCATGCCTATGGTGCGATCGACGTGATCCGCGGCCCTTCGTCGGCGCTCTACGGCAATTATGCGACCGGCGGCGCGCTCAATTTTCGAACGCGGCGGGGCGGCACGATCGACGGCGTCGAATATGGCGTCGACGGCGGCAGCTACGGTTATCGCAACAACTACCTGGCAGCCGGCAAGAAGGTCGGGAATTTCGAGGGCTCGCTGTTTGCAAGCGACACGCGGGGCGACGGCTACATCGGCAATAGCTGGTTCAACACGCAGACCGTCAATTTCCTCGGAACGCTGAAGGCGACGCCGGACGATCGCTTCACGGTCAAGATCATCAACAACGACCTCAGCGCGCGGCTGCCAATCCGACAGTCGCTGAACCAGTACTATCAAAATCCCTTCCAGCAAGGCTGCGCGACCGGCGCCGCGGCCGCGGCCGGATGCGGTACGGTCACGCTGAACAACAACGGCTTCAACGCGACCGCCGGAACCGACAAGGAGACGGCCGTGCAGGCCGGGCTCGGCCGCAACGACCGCCGCACCATCGTCGGCGGCCGGTGGGAGCACGATTTTGACAACACCACGACCTGGCGCAACCAGTTCGTGTTCGACGACAGGAACATCAGTCAGCCCACCGGCACGACCAGCGCGATCGGCGACTTCCCGTCGTATAATTACATGAGCGATCTCACCAAGCGGGGCGAAATTCTCGGCCTGGAGTCGACCGCGTTCTTTGGCGCTTTCTACAACACCCTGACGGCGTCGAGCGACACCCGAAGCGTGATGCCGGGGGGCAATGCCACGCTTGGCAGGATCACGAACAATCTCTACAGCGAAACGTCGAACTACGGCGTGCGCGCGCGAGAGGAGCTGAGGCTGACACCATCGCTGCTCGCCGTTGCCGGCATCGGCTGGGAGCAAACCGTCCTGAAGGGCATAAACACGGCCTACAGCTACACTGGTCCGACAGGCGTCCTGGATCCTCTGAAGATTACGGCCGCGGACAGGCAGTTCCAGAATACGTCGCCCGAGCTGGCGTTGCTTTATACAGTCAACAGCGAATGGCTGCTCCGGGGACGGGTCGCGACGGGGTATGGCACTCCGCAGGTTTCGAACCTGTTCGTTTTGGCGAGCGGGCTGTCGGGCAACAATACCCAACTCCAGACCCAGAAAAACCTGGGCTACGATCTCGGTTTCGACTGGACACCGAGCAACACGCTCAAGGTCAGCGCGACTGGGTTCTACGAATTTTTCCGCGACGAACTTGTATCGCAGGCAACTCCAGCCAATTCAGCCAACACAAGCTATACATTCAACGCGCCGCGCTCCGAACATCGCGGCATCGAGCTCGCCGCCGACTGGAAGTTCTATCCGGGCTGGCGGTTCATGGCGGCGTACACCTATCTCGACGAGGTCTACACCGAGTATGTGGAGAACATCACCAATGTCGCGGTGTTCAGCTTCAACCGGGCAGGCAACAAGATCCCCGGAATCTCGCCTAACGAGCTGACGGCCAGGATCGGCTACGACGAATTTGCGGGGCCACTGACGGGGCTGGGAGGTTTTGTCGAAGTCCAGTGGAAGGACTCCTTCTACATGGACAATGCAAATCTGCTGAAAGCGCCAGGTTATGAGCTGGTCAATGTGAACGTCCACTACAAGACCGATCTGGTGTCGGATACCTTCAGATCCCTCAACTTGTTTCTCGAAGTCAGGAACGTGTTCGATCGCACCTACGTTGCGTCGGCAAACAACATCGCCAACACGGTGACCGGGGCCGGCCTTCAAAATCCTGCGAGCGTGCTCGCAAACACAACGGGATCGATCTATGCGGGCTCGCCGCGCACGTTCGTTGCAGGTATGAAGGTGGCGTTTAGATGATCCGGGCTCTTGAAGGGAGTAGGGCCATGATCCGAAGTGGCCTCCTCGGCATAGCCGCCCTTGCGTTCTTGCAAGGTACGGTGCTCGCGCAGATGCATACTCAGCATGCCTCCGAAGCGGCCTGTGAGGAGCCCACGTTGCGTTGCGCAACCAAGGCGACGCCTGCATTCGGCCCGGACGGAACGCTGTGGCTCGCCTGGATGGCGGGCGGGCAGGTTTCGGTTGCGAGTTCGCAGGATGCAGGGCGGAGTTTTTCGCCTCCTACCCAGGTCACGACGACGCGGCTCAACCTAGACTGGGGGCCGGATGCCCGGCCGAAGATCGTGGTCGATCGCAAGGGCGGCATCGCCCTCGCATTCTCGATCTTCAGGGACGAGGCATTCAACGGTCAGGTGCTCTACACGCGCTCGGCCGATGGCGGGAGGAGCTTTGCGGAGCTGAAGCCGATCACCGCAAACAACGAGAGCCAGCGTTTTGAGGCGCTGGCGCTCGATCAGGATGGCACTGTCTTCGCGGCCTGGCTCGACAAGCGCAATCGCGTCCCGGCGAAGGAGGCGGGACGGAAGTACGAGGGCGCAGGGCTGTTCTTTGCGTCGTCGCGCGATGGCGGCGCCACCTACGCAGAGGCCAGTCTCGCGCGTGACAACACCTGCGAATGCTGCCGATTGGGGTTGACGTTCGCAGCACCGGGGCGGCCGGTCGTGATCTTCAGAAACATCTTCGACGGCGGCGTGCGCGATCATGCGGTCATGACCTTCACCGACGTCTCGACGCCAGGTGAAATCCATCGGGTCAGCAATGACGACTGGCAGATCAATGCTTGCCCGCATCACGGGCCGAGCCTCACGGTTGCACCGAACGGGACCTATCACGTCGCCTGGTACACCAACGGGAAGGTGCGAAAGGGATTGTTCTACGCCCACTCGCGCGACGAAGGCCGCACGTTCTCTGCGCCCTTGGCGCTGGGGCGGCCTGATCGCAGTCCGACGCGCCCGTTCGTGCTTGCGGGCCCGGCGGGAACGGTGATGGTCTGGAAAGAGTTCGATGGCGAGAAGACCTCGGTGCAGATGACGATCTCGCACGACGATGGCGAGACGTGGTCGGCACCGAGAACGATATCGAGTACCACCGACACCTCCGACCACCCCTTGCTCGTTTCCAACGGCCGGCAGACCTACCTGTCATGGATGACGAAGGCGGATGGCTATCGGATTGCAGCAATCGAGGACCAGCCATGAGACGTCGATTTGCCGGCCTGCTGGGCCTGGGTCTCCTGATCGCCTCAGCGTCTGCGCCAGGGGCAGCCCCGGCTCTGAAACCGTTCGAGCGCGGCACCTGGCAAAGCGTGCTGAGGGGCCATGCGGGTCGCCCGACGCTCGTGCATTTCTGGGGCGTAACCTGCGGGCCCTGCAAGGTCGAGCTGCCGCTGCTCGGGCAGTTTGCGAAGGATCATCCTGGGATCGACGTCGTCACGATCAGCGCGGATCTCGTGCCGAACTTGCCGGCGGCGACGCAATCGATGCTCGACAGAGCGGGGCTGTCCTCGACCGAAAACTTCATCTTCAACGACGGCTTTGTCGAGCGTTTGCGGTTCGAGATCGATCCTGCTTGGCAGGGCGACATTCCCCGGACAATGCTCATCTCTCGGGATGGAACCATTACGACGATCGAAGGCTCGGCCGAGATGACCGACCTCGAAAAATGGTCGGCGCAACAGCTCTCCACACACTGAAATTCAATCTGCAAACGGGAAGACCAATATGAAGACCATGTTGAAAGATGTGCTGTTCGCGGCGTTCGCTCTCGCGCTCTGCGCGGCGCCAGCGGTGGCCGACGACGTCAAGGCGGGCGATCTCGTCATCTCGCAGGCGTGGAGCCGGGCGACACCGGGCGGCGCCAAGGTCGCCGGCGGTTATCTGACCATCGAGAACAAGGGCACGACCGCCGACAAGCTGGTCAGCATTTCCGCCGATATCGCGGGGAAGGCTGAGGTCCATGAAATGGCGATGGATAACGGCGTGATGAAGATGCGCCTGCTCGACAAGGGCCTCGTGATTGATCCCGGCAAGACGGTGAAGTTCGCCCCCGGCGGCTACCACCTCATGCTTCAGGAGCTGAAGGGCCCCTTCAAGCAGGGCGACAAGGTGCCGGTGACGCTTCAGTTCGAGAAGGCCGGCAAAGTTGCCGTCTCCCTCGACGTCCAGGGCGTCGGCGCCCAGGCGCCCGGCGATAGCGGGCAGATGATGAAGAAAATGCCTGATCATTCGGGAATGAAGATGTGACGAGCATGATCCGGACCTTCGGGAGACCGAACATGTCGACGCGAATCTGGCTGATTTTTCTGAGTGCATTTGCGGCAACGCCGGCGACCGCGCACGTCTTCCTCGAAGCCAAGCAGGCGACTGTGGGGGGATCGTACAAAGCCGTCTTCGCCGTGCCGCACGGTTGCGCGGGCTCGCCGACGGTGAAGATCCGGGTGCAGATCCCCGAGGGCGTGATCGCGGTGAAGCCGATGCCGAAGGCCGGCTGGAACGTCGATGTCGTCGAGGGCAAATATGCCGGCGAATACGACTATCACGGCACCAAGCTCTCCTCCGGCGTCAAGGAGGTGACTTGGTCGGGCGGCAAGCTGCCGGACAAGAACTATGACGAGTTCGTCATGCACACGGCCCTGACCGACACGCTCAAGCCGAACACGATTCTGTACTTCCCCGTCGTCCAGGAATGCGAGACCGGCGTCAGCCGCTGGATCGAGATTCCAGCGGAGGGAGCGGGGCATTCGCGCGAGGGCAAGTCACCGGCGCCGGGCGTAAAACTCCTGCCAAAACCCTGATGCGCCTGCTCGCCGCGCTGCTCCTCTTTGTCGGCTTCGCGACCGGCGCCTCGGCGCACGCGGCCCTCGTCGCGGTCGAGCCGCCGAGCGGCAGCATGCTCGCGAGCGCGCCGAAGACGGTGGAGCTGCGCTTCAACGAGGCGGTGACGCCGGGCGCGATCCAACTGATCGACGGCGCGGGCAGGGCGCGGGGTGATGTGCGCGTCAGCGCATCGGGCGAGACGATCTCGATTGCGACGCCGGCGGACCTGCCGCAGGGCACGGCGGTCGTCAGCTATCGCGTGATCTCGCAGGATGGCCATCCCGTCGCGGGATCGGTGATCTTCTCGATCGGCCGGCCGACGGGGACGCAACCTCCGGCAAACGCGGATAGCGGATTGAACGTGCTGATCTGGCTGACGCGGGTCGGTCTCTATCTTGGCCTGTTCGTCGGCGCCGGCGGCGTGTTCTTTGCGCGCTGCGTTGCGTGGTCGATGACCGGCGTGGCCGTGCCGCGCATAGCGCTCGCGATCGGCCTTCCGAGCGCGGTTGCGTCCCTTGGTGCGCTGGGTCTCGATCTTCTTGGGCTGCCGCTGGCGGCTCTCGCGACGATTGCTCCCTGGAAAGTCGCATTTGAGACTAGCGCCGGCCCCGCGCTGCTTGTTGCCATCGCTGCGATGCTGTTCGCGTTAATGGCGCTGCGCGGTACGGGGTATGCACGCGCTCTTGCTCTCATCGCCTTCGTCGGCGTCGGTCTGTCGCTCGCCATGACCGGGCACGCTGCTACGGCACCGCCCGAGGCGCTCACGCGGCCTGCTATCTTCCTGCATGGCCTCGCCGTTGCCTTTTGGATTGGCGCGCTGGTCCCGCTCGCTGCACTTGTGTCGAAGTCGCCAGCCGCGGCATTGCCTGTCGTGAACCGCTTTTCCCACATCGCCGTCCCGGTCGTTGGCGTTCTCGCATTGACCGGCCTCGCGCTCGCCTTCGTCCAGCTTGAAAAGCTGTCTGCATTGGTCGAGACCCGCTACGGCCTGATCCTCTCGATCAAGCTGGCGCTGGTCCTGGTGCTGCTGGCGCTTGCCGCGCTCAACCGCTTTCGCCTGACCCCGGCGCTCCCCGGGGATCACAAGGCCGCGCCAGCCCTCAAGCGCTCGATCCTGTTCGAATGCGCCATCGCGCTCGGCATCTTTGCCGTCGTCGCGGGCTGGCGCTTCACGTCGCCGCCGCGGACGATCGTTCCGGAGACGCCGCTCGCCATCCACATTCACACCGACAAGGCGATGTTCCAAGTCCTGGTCTCGCCGGGTAAGGCCGGGCTCGACGATTTCGTGCTCCAGCTCAAGACCGGCGACGCGACGCCGCTGACCGCCAAGGAAGCGACGTTGACCCTGAGCCTGCCTGAACGGGGCATCGAGCCGATGGAGCGGAACGCTTCGCTAGGACCCGATGGCTACTGGCACGTGCGCAAGGTCGAGCTTCCCTTTGCCGGCCGCTGGCATATGCGGATCGACGCGTTGGTGACCGATTTCGAGATGATCACGCTGGAGGACGAACTCGAGGTGGGGGCGCCCTGAATCCGGCTCTTCGACAGTTCAAGCTGAACCTGAAGTCGACGGAAAAATGACAGGAATTCCGTTGCCTTAGCGGCTTTTCCTCATTCCCGGTCTTGTGTTTTGGCTCCCAATCCGGTTTCACTGCAAGCCGTCACCTGATTCCTCGAGTATTGCCATGCGGTTGTCGCGGTTCTTTCTGCCGATCCTGAAGGAAAATCCGAAAGAGGCGGAAATTGTTTCGCATCGGCTGATGCTGCGCGCCGGCATGATCCGGCAGGAGGCCGCCGGCATCTATGCCTGGCTGCCGCTCGGCTTTCGTGTGCTGAAGAAGATCGAGCAGATCGTGCGCGAGGAGCAGGACCGCTCCGGTGCGCTGGAGCTGTTGATGCCGACGCTCCAACTCGCCGACCTCTGGCGCGAGAGCGGCCGCTACGATGCCTACGGTCCGGAGATGCTGCGCATCGCCGACCGCCACAAGCGTGAGCTGCTGTACGGGCCGACCAACGAGGAAATGATCACCGAGATCTTCCGCGCCTACGTGAAGTCCTATAAGAGCCTGCCGCTCAATCTCTATCATATCCAATGGAAATTCCGCGACGAGCAGCGCCCGCGCTTCGGCGTGATGCGCGGCCGCGAGTTCCTGATGAAGGACGCTTATTCGTTCGACCTCAACGAGGCCGCGGCGCGCGTCGCCTATAACAAGATGTTCGTGGCGTATCTGCGCACCTTCGCGCGGATGGGGCTGAAGGCAATCCCGATGCGCGCCGAGACCGGCCCGATCGGCGGCGATCTCAGCCACGAGTTCATCGTGCTGGCCGAGACCGGCGAATCCGGCGTTTTCATCAATCGCGACGTGCTGGACCTGCCGGTGCCGGGCGAGGACGTCGACTATGAGAGCGATTTGACGCCGATCATCAAGCAATGGACCTCGGTCTATGCGGCGACGGAAGACGTTCACGACGCCGCGCGCTTTGAGCAGGAAGTGCCCGCGGACAAGCGGGTGAACACCCGCGGAATCGAGGTCGGGCAGATCTTCTATTTCGGCACGAAGTATTCCGACGCGATGAAGGCGCTGGTTGCGGGCCCCGATGGTGTCGACGTGCCGATCCACGGCGGCTCCTATGGTGTCGGCGTCTCGCGCCTGCTCGGCGCTATCATCGAGGCCTGCCATGACGATGCCGGCATCAAATGGCCCGAGGCCGTGGCCCCGTTCCGGGTGTCGATTCTCAACCTCAAGCAGGGCGATGCCGCGGTCGATGCGGCCTGCGAGAAGCTGTATGCGGAGCTTTCCGCCAAGGGCGTCGACGTGCTCTACGACGACACTGACCAGCGCGCCGGAGCCAAATTCGCCGCCGCCGACCTGATCGGGATCCCCTGGCAGATCATGATCGGGCCGAAGGGGCTCGCCGACGGCAAGATCGAGTTGAAGCGGCGTGCCGACGGCTCGCGCGAGAATATGTCGCCTGCGGACGTGGTTGCGCGCCTGGCCGGCTGAATAGTGTTCACCGCGCGGTAATGGGCCGGCAATCCGGCCACAATTGACCCCGAATCATGGGATTATCAACCGATGGATGAACCCATGACCAAGACTGCACAGACCGCGCCTTTTGCGCCATTCGAGTGGATGCTGTCGGCGCGCTATTTGCGGGCGCGCCGCAAGGAGGGATTCATCTCGGTCATTGCCGGATTCTCCTTTCTCGGGATCATGCTGGGGGTGGCGACGCTGATCATCGTCATGGCCGTCATGAACGGCTTCCGCAAGGAACTGCTCGACAAGATCCTGGGGCTCAACGGCCACATCCTGGTCCAGCCGCTGGAATCGCCGCTGACCGACTGGAAGGACGTCGCCGACCGTCTCAGCCAGGTCCAGGGCATCCGGCTCGCCGCGCCCGTGGTGGACGGCCAGGCGTTGGCGTCATCGCCGTGGAACGCCTCGGGCGTCCTGGTGCGCGGCATCCGCTCCGACGATCTCAACAACCTCACCTCGATCGCCAAGAACATCAAGCAGGGCTCGCTCGAGGGTTTTGACGACGGGCAGGGGGTCGCGATCGGCCGGCGACTCGCTGACCAGTTGTCGCTGCACGCTGGCGACAGCATCACGCTGGTGGCGCCGAAGGGCGCGGTCACCCCGATGGGCACGACGCCGCGCATAAAACCGTACAAGATCGCCGCGGTGTTCGAGATCGGCATGTCCGAGTATGATCTCGGCTTCGTGTTCATGCCGCTCGCGGAGGCGCAGGCCTATTTCAACCGCAGCAACGACGTCACCTCGATCGAGGTCTTCACCACCAATCCGGATCAGATCGTAGCGTTTCGCCAGGCCGTGACGGAGGCGGCGGGCCGGCCGGTGTTCCTGGTCGACTGGCGCCAGCGCAACTCGACCTTCTTCAACGCGCTCCAGGTCGAGCGCAACGTGATGTTCCTGATCCTCACCATGATCGTGCTGGTCGCGGCGCTCAACATCGTCTCCGGCCTGATCATGCTGGTGAAGGACAAGGGCAGCGACATCGCGATCCTGCGCACGATGGGAGCCTCGCAAGGCTCGATCATGCGCATCTTCCTGATCACGGGCGCCTCGATCGGCGTGGTCGGTACGATGGTCGGCTTCTTCGTCGGGCTGGTGATCTGCCTCAACATCGAGTCGATCAGGCAATTCCTGTCCTGGCTGACCAGCACCGAGCTGTTTTCGCCAGAGCTCTATTTCCTGTCGAAGCTGCCCGCCGAGATCGACATCGGCGAGACCTCGGCCGTCGTCATCATGGCGCTGACGCTGTCGTTCCTGGCGACGCTGTATCCGTCCTGGCGGGCCGCACGCCTCGATCCCGTCGAAGCGCTGCGGTACGAGTGAGGGGCTGATGGAGCAGCAGGGGGCGGAAGATGTACCGGTCATTTATCTCCACGAGATAAAGCGGCAGTACTTGCAGGGCGAGGTGCCGCTGACGATCCTGGACGGCGCCAAGCTCGCGCTGTGGGCGGGTCAATCCGTCGCGCTGGTGGCGCCGTCGGGCTCGGGCAAGTCGACGCTGCTGCACATTGCGGGGCTGTTGGAGGCGCCCGATTCCGGCGAGGTCTACGTCAATGGCGCGCCGACCTCGCAACTGCCCGACATCGAGCGCACCCAGCTTCGCCGCACCGATATCGGCTTCGTCTACCAGTCCCACCGGCTGCTGCCGGAGTTCTCGGCGCTGGAGAACGTCATGATGCCGCAGATGATCCGCGGCCTGAAGAAGTCCGAGAGCGTCAAGCGCGCCAAGGAGATTCTTGGCTATCTCGGCCTCGGCGAGCGCATCACGCACCGTCCCTCCGAGCTGTCGGGCGGCGAGCAGCAGCGCGTTGCGATCGCGCGCGCGGTGGCCAACGCGCCGCGGGTGCTGTTCGCGGACGAGCCGACCGGCAATCTCGATCCGCACACCGCGGACCACGTCTTCCAGGCCCTGATGCAGCTCGTCAAGGCGACCAAAGTTTCGATGCTGATCGCGACCCACAACATGGAGCTGGCCGGCCGCATGGACCGGCGCGTGTCGCTGTCGAACGGCCAGGTCATCGAGCTCGAGTAACGTCATCGAGCTCGAATGAAAAACGCGAAAACAATGCACAGTAGCCGGGCGTGGCCGGCTACGTCAGGCGTGACTTCCTCCAGCCATTTGACATGTCGGGCATATCAGCCGCGGCGGCGCATCGCCGCCGCGGAAGGCGATTTACGGCCGGATCACTGTTAATTTGAACGGACCGCCATTGGCTGCGGCGTGTTCGACCGCCTCGTTGGCATGGTCGAGATCGAAGGCCGTGGTCTCGTATTCGTCGAGCCGCAGCAGTCCGGCGCGCACCAGCGCGATCAGGCGGCTTGCTGCATCCGGCGGGTACATCCAGACGCCGTGGATGCTGATGCAGTTGCGCATGATCCAGGGGTAGGGCAGCTCGAGGCCCGCGCCGCCCGCCATGCCGACGCCGCCCATCAGCACGACGCGGCCGTAAGCGCGCACCGTCATGATCGCCGCGCGCACGACGGTCGTGCTCACCGAGGGCGGCATGATGTCGAACACGCAATCGATCGGCCCGGGAGCCGCACGCTTCATGTTCTCGCAGTCGTCGTCCTCGTTGCCGGTGAGTTTGACCGGCCTCACGCGGTCGCCAAAGCGCCCGACGAGATCGGCCAAAATCTTGTCGTTGCGGCCGGGGGCGACCACGCAAGCCGCGCCCATCGCGAGCGCGACCGAGACCGCTGCGCTGCCGAAATTTCCCGTGGCCCCGCTCACCAGCACGGTCTCGCCGGGCTGAAGGTTGGCGGCGACGAAGCCGCCATAGGGCACCAGCAGCGTCCCCAGCGCACACCATTGCGTGGCTTCGTCGGACGTGATTTGGCCAAGGCGCTTCACGTTCTCCGTTGGCACGCGCATCTGCTCGGCAAACGAACCGTGGCGAAAGTGCTTTTGCAGGCGCATGGCGCCGGCACCGGGGGCAGTCAGCCCCTGCAGGGCGACGTCGGGCGCTGCGGCGTCATCGCGCGAACGCACCGTCGGATCGCAGAACACCCAGTCGCCCACGCTGAGCTTCGTCGCGTCCGGGCCGATCGCACGCACCCGTCCGATGCCGCCAGGACCCGGGATGATCGGCAGGTCGAGCGCATAGTTGCGCATCCCGCTGAAGACCTCGTTCATGTAGGACAGCACACGCGTGGCCACGACGTCGACGATCACCTCGCCGGTCCCGAGCACAGTGTCCGGGGCTTTCTCGATCGCAAGCGGGGATCCAAAGGATTTCAGTACGGCAGCTTTCATGATCTCACCTCAAAGCAGGGTGAAGCCGATATGCGCCGCCTTTCCAGGCGCAGGAAGGCCTGGTATTATCCTAGTATTGTCCAGGCCCTCCATCGAGGCATGTCATCATGGCCGATCCACGCCGCGTCGAATTCGGCGACTTCCTCAGGTCCCGCCGCGAAAAGCTGTCGCCGAAGACCGTCGGGCTTCCCGCTGGCCGGCGGCGCCGCACCGCAGGGCTCCGTCGCGAAGAGGTCGCGCAGCTCGCCGGCATCGGCGTCGACTGGTACATCCGCCTCGAGCAGGGCCGCACCGTCAGTCCGTCGGTGACCACCGTCGACGCGCTTGCCCGCGCGCTGCGCCTCAGCAAGACCGAGCATGCCCATCTCAAGGCGCTGGCGCGCGACGGTGACAAGCGCGCGTTCACGCGCGAGATCGTGCCGGCGCCCGTTCGGCGGATGATCGAGAGCCTGACGCAGCCCGCCTATGTCACGGGACGGCGCTGGGACGTGCTGGCCTGGAACGAAGCGGCCGAGGAGGTCTTCGGGTTCGGACAATTGCCCGAGCAGGACCGCAACACGCTGCTGCTGGTGATGACGAACAAGCAGACGCGAAAGTTCTATGGTGCCGGCTGGAACGACGTCGCCAAGAGCATGGTCGCGATGTTTCGCGCCACCCACGACGTCTGGGCGGGCGATCCCGCCTTCACGGAGTTGCTCACGCGGCTGCGCGAGGGCAGTCCGGAATTCGTCAAATGGTGGGAAGCGCACGACATCCGCAGCACCGCCGCGGGCCTCAAGACCATGAACCACCCGACCAGGGGCGTGCTCCAGTTCGAACACACGAGCTTTCAGGCCAACGATGATCCCGCGCTGAAGCTGGTGATCTACACGCCAGTCCAAAGCGCGATGAGATTGGGATGAATCGTCATCGCGCTTTAGGTTATTGTTTGAACATGATCTTTCCGGAAAACCGCTGCACACTTTTCCGGATCATGCTCCAGGGCGTAGAACGCAAAGGCCAAGACCTTCGACGCGCAGGCTCGCGCGCTGCGTCTCAGCAAGACCCAGCATAGGCATCTGAAGGCACTGGCGCGCGGCGGCGACAGGCGCGCGTTCACGCCCGAGATCGTACCGCCGTCCATTCGGCGGATGATCGAGAGCCTGAATCAGCCGGCCTGCGCCACCGGGCAGCAGATTGGGGAGGCCGCCGGCATATGTCCAGCGGCCTCCGCGCTTAATGTAGTTTGCGGGGCGGCGCCCCGACTAGAGATCGATGCTAACGGCAATGTTACGGCTCTGTAGTTCGGCAATCTTCATTCCGTCAGCTTGCACCTGCGCAAACTCCGGGTCCTTTGCCACGGCCTCCTGCACTTTGCCGTAAACCTCCCAACTGGAGTAGCGCGTCGCAACCAGCAACTCTCCTGTCCAGGCACCAGTGTGGAAACGGGAGAGCCGAAGAAATTCGGCACCATGTTTTTCAAAGATTTTCTTCGCCCGCCTGATAATCTGGACCATTTCCTCGGCCTTGTCGGTCTTGAAGCGAGTAAATTGAACGATCGGCATGGGGCTACCTCCATAGTTGTGTAAAATTTCCAAGAGGCATGTATCGAGCAACGTGTGAGGAGTGAACCTCCAGTTCAATCTCGATAAAGGTTCGTCTTCAGCGGCTTGATTCTGGTTCAGGCTTCGTAAGCGGAAGCAACTCTGCCCTTTCTCGGTGGATGGACTCGGATCGTCACTGGCAGGCAATTTTTCGCGCGGAGTGGTGTTCGCGGCGAACCTGAGAATTGCCGAGTTTAATCGACGTAACGCCTTCGAGTGCCAGAGGGGCTGTTCGAACGTCGCGATCGCGGCGAAGCGCGTTATGCACGCTGGTGGGCGGAGTTGCAGATTGAACCGTCGGACCCGTGGTGCTACGTTTCAGCCACGTCATTCCGTTTTCGGTTTGATGCGACGGGCTATCGGGCTTACGGACTGCCGCCCGTTCATTTGAAATTGGAATACTTGAGCCAATAGCGCCCCGCCTCCGGCCCCCCTTTTGAGTGCGGTCGGACAATGTTTTTTCATTGGCCTCCGTTCTTCCCATTGACTCGGAGGCGGGTTCTTTCAGTCGAGCTTTGCAACAAAGTCGATCTTCGACATGTGCATTCCGATAAGCCACGCGGATCGCGCCGCAATAGATCATCATCCGAACGCGGGGCGGAGCAGGCATTGCCTGATTGTTGCATTTCTCTGTGCCGCCCCCTTGTTTCAGTCCACGCTGCAGGCATGGGAACAATGCTCGGCGCGCGACGTCTTACAGAATCAACTGAAGCTCGGCAAAGTTCGTGCAGTTGATCAGCCGCAAAAACTCATCGGGGCCGCCCGCGATGTTCCGACATGGAAGACGATAGCGGTCGGCACCTTTGCCAATTCCATTGCGTTGCGCAATGCATTGAATTCCGTAGGTTGCAGTATTGGCGCGCTGGCCGCGGAAGTTCTCGCTCGACCGGCCTTCACCGTCAGTTCCAACAAGACAGGCGTGGAGCTTGTAGTGGTGTCTGCGATCGAGCTTGGCTTCAAAACCGATAGCGTGCCGCTGGCCGTCATTTACGCGCGGGCCCGGCAACTTGGCTTTGAACTTGCGGCAGCGGAGATCGGTCCGCAATTGCGCCTTCAATATTTTGATCAGCCAATGGGCGAATTTCTCATCGTGGGAATGCAGCCAATCAAGACGTGGAGTGGAGAGCCGGTGGTTCTTAACGTGGCGAATGGCGGAGCCGGATTGATCCTGATCGGCCAGGACGGCAAGGACGACGCTGAAATACCGGCGACCTCTCGTTTTCTTTTCGTGCGGTCGCCCGAACTCAGCGGCGGGCTCGATACAGCGGCCGCTCTCCTGCCACCATGAGGACGAACCAACAAATTCGAGCAAACAGTGGGTGTCCGCAACTGCCTCTCGTCTGGAGAGGCATCAACAGTAGGGAGTAGCATCATGCGCAGATTTGGATCTGTATTTATCTCGCTGTTACTATCAGCAATTCCTGCGACTGCGTCAGATCAGAATCTCAAAGAAGAAATTGGAAAGATAGGTTCTGCCTACGAGCAGTACTTCAACAACAAGGATGCCGCCGGGATTACTTCACTTTATACGAAGAGCTATATGCGTGTTACTGAAGACGGAGTCGTGGATAATACCAAGTACTATGAGAACGCGTTCAGAGCGGGAGTTAGTCGTCTCGAGGTAAAGATGACCGAGGTTGAGTCATTGTCAGAAAGCACGGCTCTGGTAACCGGCGAATCTCGCGTTACTGGCAAGAGCGAGACAGGTGCTCCCATAGACTTCACCGTTATTTGGACCGCTCTCGATGTTCGTGAGGACGGGCAATGGAAGATTCGCATGCTCACGTCGATTCCCAAGCCGCCGCCGCCCCAGCCGCAGCAGGCAGCAAAGTAACTCAAGGCATAGCCTGCTTTGCTCGCAATAGTTCTCTGCACCACCTTAACTTAAAGGGAGCTAACGATGGTCATTGTACACGCAAACGTCGCATTGCTTTCAGTCGCGGTCGTTCTGATAACTACGGGTGTCCAGGCTCAGAGTATGCCGCCGGAAGGCGCCGTCTCGGTCATATTTACCGCCACGCCGATTCCTGCTCCCAAGCCGATGCCGATCGGCGGCGGCAGAGAGTTTGTTCTCATGAACCAAGCCATGGCAGCCTCAAACGAGGCGGGAAATCCTGTACTCAACAACATGGGCGGACGTTGTCAGCTCAGCCGCCTAACGGATCCATCGGCGAAGACCGCCGAAATTCATGGGTTCTGTGCTTACGTGGACAAGGACGGCGATCAAGTGTTCGAGCAATGCGACTGGATGCCCGCATCCCCCAACAATTGCAACATAACTGGGGGGACCGGCAAATTCGAAGGTCTTCAAGCCGCGCTCGTCGTCACCATCGACCCTCTCAAGAGCAACTTCGATGGCATCAGTCAGGTCATTGGCCACAAGAAGGGGACGTACAAGTTCGTCAAGACGAACTAAGCCCGCCATGTCGATGCCGAACTTTGTTGTGTCTGGCTTTCCGTCCGGCATTGGTGTGATTTCGCGGACATGCAGGGAGCGGGGCGCCGGCATCGCCATGACCATGTCAGGGGCGATGCGGCCGCGCCAGACCCCGTACTTGCCGGCCTGCAGCGGAAACCCTGCGGTCTCCTCCGCTTTGCTTACGCGCAGCTTACATGCCTACAATTTCGCGTGTGTCGCGCGTACGATGCTCTTGTCAATTGAGCAGGTGCGGTTGGACCCACCTGCCTTTTCCGGTCAAAGCCGCGCCACCTTGCCCGTCGCGCAGCGCCTGGAGCAACTTTTGGCGATCGATCCGAAACCGTTGGCCATCGCTCGACCGGGCGCGTCGAGAGCATTGGCAACGTGCCGTCGCCCCGGTTCATGTCCCGGTTCATGGATTGAACTGCCTAGCGTAGCGATCTGAACGCTGCCCGCATCTCGGCGGCGAAGAGCTGCGGCTGCTCCCACGCCGCGAAGTGGCCGCCCTTGTCGACCTCGTTGAAATAATGGAGCGTCGGATAGGCGCGCTGGGTCCATGTCTTCGGCGCGCGATAGATCTCGGCAGGGAATACGGTCACCGCGACCGGCACCGTGATCTCCGTGGTCTTCTGCGCGGCGGAGCTGAAGTTGTTGTTGTTGTTTTCCCAGTAGAACCGGCTGGCCGACGCGCCGGTATCGGTGAGCCAATAGAGCGAGATGGCATCCAGGATTTCGTCCTTGGTCAGCACGCGCTCGGGCTCGCCGCCGCTGTCCGTCCACTCGGCAATCTTCTCGTACATGAAGGCAGCGAGTGTCGCGGGCGAGTCGCAAAGCCCGTAACCGATCGTCTGCGGGCGCGTCACCATCATCGCGCCGTAGGCCGCGCTTCGCGCGAAGAACTTGCTCAGGGTCTCGAAGGCCACGCGTTCCGGCTCAGGAAGGCCTGCAGGCGGCGGATCGCCGGCATTGATGCCCCTGACGTATTCGGCAGGCACAGTCGGCGGCATGTTGACGTGGATACCCAGAAGGCCAGCAGGTTTCTGACGGGCGAGCGCGTCGGAGATCACCGATCCATGGTCGCCGCCTTGGGAGACGTATCTGACATATCCCAGCCGCTTCATGAGCACGTCCCAGGCGCGCGCTACGCGGTCCGGGCCCCATCCGAGTTCGCGTGGTTTCGCCGAGAAACCGTAACCGGGAATCGAGGGGATGACGACGTGGAAGGCGTCCTCGGCGCGCCCACCGTGCGCTACGGGATCGGTCAGCGGTCCGATGGTCTTGAGCATTTCGAGGATCGAACCCGGCCAGCCGTGCGTGATGATGATGGGCAGCGCGTCGGGATTGCGTGACCGGACATGGATGAAATGGATGTCGAGGCCATCGATCTCGGTGATGAACTGCGGCAGTGCGTTGAGCTGCTTTTCGATCTTGCGCCAGTCATAGGACTTGGCCCAGTAGCCGCAAAGAGATTGCAGCCGCGCGAGTTGCACGCCTTGCGATGTGTCGGGCACCGTCTCCCGGTCGGGCCAGCGCGTTGCTCCGATGCGCCGGCGCAGGTCATCGAGCGCCGAGTCGGGGATGCTGATATTGAATTTGCGGATGCTGGCGCCGCCGGCAGGGCTTGCGGTGCTTTCTGCGGCCTGAGCGGATGACGCGATCGAAGTGAGCGGGAAGGTGAGGCCAATGGTACCGACCAGCGACGATGCAACGAAGTCTCGCCGGCCGATTCCGTTGTTCGCGATAGACATGAACATTCTCCAGTTCTCTCGTCTGTGTTGTCGAGAGCGACAGGGGGATAGCATCGCTGAAATGTCATATGAACGGCGATTGCGAGGTCCGGTGCGTCACGTCGTGCGTTTTCGAAAGACCGGGCCGTCCGGCAAGAAGCATTTGCGCCGACGCGATTTGGCATGGGTCCTTCCGTTTGCAAGCCGGCTTCACAAGCGCTATGCCCCGGCTTTCGGAAGAGCCTGATATGACAATCTCGGATGACAACGACCTCACCAGCCTGAAAGAGATCGGACGCATCGTCGCCAACACTCTCGAGGCGATGGGCAAGGCGCTCGAGCCGGGCATGACCACCTCCGAGCTCGACCAGATCGGACGAACACTGCTGGAGGCTGCCGGCGCACGTTCGGCTCCGGAGCTGGCCTACGACTTTCCCGGGGCGACCTGCATCAGCGTGAACGAGGAGATCGCTCACGGCATTCCGGGTGAGCGACGGATCGCGCGCGGCGACCTTGCGAACATCGACGTGTCTGCCGCGAAGAACGGCTTCTTTGCGGATACGGGAGCGTCATTCGCCGTTCCGCCCGTAACCCGCGTGGTCGAACGTCTTTGCAGGGATGGAAGGCGCGCGATGTGGACGGGCCTGCGGCAGGTTGGAGCCGGCAAACCGATTGCCGGCATCGGTCAGGCCATCGGGACCTTCGCGCGGAAGAACGGTTATAGCCTGGTCAGGAACCTTGCTAGCCACGGTGTCGGCCTGTCGCTCCACGAGGAGCCGACGGAGATCGCGACATGGCCCGACCGCTCCGAACGCCGTATCATGAGCGACGGCCTGGTGTTCACGGTCGAGCCATTCCTGTCCCTGGGCGCCGAGTGGGCACAGGATGGCGATGATCCGTGGACGCTCTACAGCAGCCCCGAAGCGGCGACTGTTCAATACGAGCACACCGTGATCGCCACCCGAAGCGGACCTTTGATCGTTACGATGGCTGGTTGAGGAGGCGTCCTCAAGCCACCGGATCACTGGCGGCATCCGAACGGCTTCGATCATCCGGCGCCAACGGTGGCGCCAGTTTCGCCGGAGGATTCTCCGGTGCGGCCGCGTTGCTTCCCGAGCTGACATCGACCGGAGCAGATTCGGCTTCAGCAGATCTGGCGTCGCGATAGGCGACGATCCAGATCAGGAAACCCAGAACCGCCAGCGCGGCGCCGACTGGGCCGGTGGAGGTCCAGCCCAGCCCCTCGCGAATGGCGATGCCGCCGAGGAACGGGCCGAGCGCATTGGCGGTGTTGAATGCCGAATGGTTGAGGGCGGCCGCAAGCGCCTGCGCGTCTCCGGCGACGTCCATCAGCCGCGTCTGGAGAATGGCGCCGAGCGAGACGCTGGCGCCGATCGCGAAGACGTCTGCCGCCAGCAGCCAGGGATTGCCGGCGGCAAGCGGAAACACCAGCAGCGCAACTGCCGAGAATAACAGGATGACGCCCGCGGTCGGCATCAGCGCGCGGTCGGCAAAGCGCGGCACGAACAGATTGCCGAGCGTGGCGCCGATGCCGAACACGGCCAGAAAAAGCGGAATGACCGCGGGGCTGACCTTGGTCACCTCGATCAGCGTGGTCGCCAGGTAAGTGTAGACGGCGAACATGCCGCCGAAGCCTATGGCGCCGATCGCCAGCGTGATCCAGACGCGGCCGCTTCGCAGCGCTCCCAGCTCTCGCAGCGGATCGGACCGGCCTGCCTGGTCGCGTGGCGCGAACAGGGCGCACAGCAGGACCGTGAGCAGCGCCAGCACCGACACGAGACCGAAGCTCGCGCGCCAGCCGACGGCCTGCCCAATCAGATTGGCCAGCGGCACGCCGATGATGGTGGCAGTGGTCAGGCCGAGCATCACCTGGCCGATCGCCTGCGCGCGGCGATGTTGCGGAACGAGGGAGGCCGCGACCAGCGCGGCGATGCCGAAATAGGCCCCGTGGGGCAATCCCGAGAGGAAACGCGCTGCGATCATCCAGCCAAAGCCCGGCGCCAGCGCGGTGAGGGCATTGCCGAGCGCGAACACGGCCATCAGGACCAATAGCTGCGCGCGCCGCGCCAATCGCGCGCCGAGCACGGCGATCAGTGGCGCGCCGAGCACGACGCCGAGTGCGTAGGCGCTGATTGCGTGTCCCGCGGTCGGCTCGTCGATCCCGAGGTCGGCGGCGAAAAACGGCAGCAGGCTCATCGATGCGAATTCGGTGGTTCCGATCGCAAAGCCGCCCATCGCGAGCGAGAACAGGACGATGGCGAGATGAGGGGGTGCTGAGGCCGCGGTCGCGCGGGGCGAGGTCGCTCGGTGCGATGTCGTCATGTGTCCTGCAATGGTGGCGTCAACGGGAACCAGCCCAGCAAACGTCGCCACCCCTGCAAGATTTCTCTGTCGTACTTAAACCCGGATCAGTCGGCGTCAACACCGGAAGCTGAACGCTGGGCAGGCCGCATATCAGCGTCCCGATTTAATTGAGGCGCCTTGCGCGGCGAGGGGGCTTCTTCTGCGCAAAATACCGGTTCGCAGTGCGCGTCGCCGACAGACCCACGGCCAAATACCTGCACTGCTCGAGGGAGGCGTAGCGGCAATCAAGGAGCGCGAAGCGAGTGCGACGCAGCTTAGCGCAGGAAATAGCCCGGCGGATAACCAGGCGTCTGCGCGTGCGGCCTGTTCTGGTAGGCGTAGGGATCATCGCTCTGGCCTGCGAAATACGGGTTCGCGATACAGGTGAGGGCGCGGCCCGACGAACTCGCCTGGCACTGCGCGTAACTGTCGAACGTGCAATTGCTGAGCCCCGGCCATTCATCGCCGGTGAGACAGAAGGCATGGTGAGTTCCGAACGCATGCGCCGGCGTGCTTCCGCCGGGCGCAAACGCAAATGTGGCGAGCGCGAGCGAAAATATGGCAGAAATGGGGAAAGCAATTCGTCTGCGCATTTCAATTCTCCAATCACGCGAATGTGCGCGCGATATTGTTACGCGTGCATGCCGTATATGTCGTGTAACCGACATTGGAACTCGTGAAAACTCTTGTTTCAAAGGGTTTCCAGCGCGCCCTGATAAATCTTCATTAATGAAGCGCAGCCCTTTGGGGCGGACTGTGGCGTCGAGGTTACAGCAATTCCGTCGAGCGCTGGTATGAACGACGACACGGCCCGGGGGCCTCACGACAAAACTGGAACGGGAATCAAATGAACAAGAATCTGTTGCTTGCTGCTGTGAGCCTTGTCGCGCTCGGCGCGGCTGCGCCGGCGGTGGCTGCTGACCTCGCTGCGCGGCCTTACACCAAGGCGCCCGCGATGGTTGCCGCGATCTACGACTGGAGCGGCTTCTACATCGGCGTCAACGGCGGCGGCGGTTCCTCGCACGCGACGTGGGATCTGGTGGGCTTCGGCCGCGATGGTTCGCATGACGCGACCGGGGGCACGGTTGGTGGCCAGATCGGCTACCGCATGCAGTCGGGCCAGTGGGTGTTCGGCGTGGAAGGCCAGGGCAACTGGGCTGACTTCTCCGGCAGCCACGTTGGAGCGATCTCCGGCTTCACCAACAACGCAAAGATCGACTCGTTCGGTCTGATCACCGGTCAGGTCGGCTACGCTTGGAACAACGTGCTGCTCTACGTAAAGGGTGGTGCGGCGGTGGTTGGCACCAAGTACGACGCCTCTTTCGGCGGCGTGTCGCTTGCATCGGCCAGCGACACTCGTTGGGGCGGCACGGTCGGCGCGGGCCTCGAGTTCGGGTTCGCTCCGAACTGGTCGGTTGGCGCCGAATACAACCACATCTTCCTGGGTGGCAACGATCAGAACCTGACCGGCGGCATCGGTGTTCTGCCGGTCCACGTCAAGCAGGACGTCGACATGGGCCTCGTCCGCCTGAACTACAAGTTCGGCCCCGGCCAGATGCTCGGCCGTTACTGAGCTTGATCGCTCCATCGAGCGGTTGATGAAAGCCCCGGCCTTGTGCCGGGGCTTTTTTATTGTTTGAATTCAGCGAGTTAACCATCGCTTTTCAAGATGGCGCAGACGGCTTGACTCCCAGGAACAAAATGAGAACAATGTTCTTCATACGTTCTGGTGATGGAGCAAGCCATGTTCAGGATTTTCGTCGAAGAAGCCGCCGCACTCGCCTCGATCGCGCTGTTCGTCGGGATGATCGCAATCTGGGCGCAGGTGATTCCGCAGCTCTAGACCCGCGGTTTTGTAAACCGGTGCTCGGCTCACGGGTGCCCCTTGGGGAAAAGCGGGACGACGCGACCGATCGGCCGCTCCGGCGTGGACTCTGAAGCGGTGAGACCCCACCATTGTGAGGCGAGTCGGCTTGGCGAATGCATGATGCCTCCGGTGCCGGCGACCGCTCCATCCATCTGCAAGAGGCCGTCACGCGACCATGCCGAGCGCCGGATTTGTCCACCTTCACGTTCACTCGGCCTATTCGCTGCTCAAGGGCTCGATCAAGATCGCCAAGCTCGCCGAGCTTGCGAAGAAAGACCATCAGCCGGCCTTGGCGCTGACCGATACCGACAACATGTTCGGTGCGCTGGAGTTCTCCGACAAGATGGCGGGCTCCGGCATCCAGCCGATCGTCGGCTGCGAGATCTCGATCGATTTCGGCGACCAGGATCCCAGTGCGCGCAACGCGCTTCTGCCCTCGCGCGTGGTACTGCTGGCCGCGCAGGAGCGCGGCTACCGCAGCCTGATGCGGCTGAACTCGCGCGCGTTCCTGGAGACGCCCGACACCCATGCCTCCCACATCAAGTTTGACTGGCTGGAGGGCGAGACCGGAGGCCTGATTGTGCTGACGGGCGGTCCGGATGGGCCGATCTCGCTGGCGCTTGCCGCGGGGCAGGCCGAAATTGCCGCCTCGCGCTGCGAGCGTCTGGCCAGCCTGTTTGGCGACCGCCTCTACGTCGAGCTGCAGCGCCACAACACCGAGAAGGAGCGGAGAGTCGAAAGCAGCCTGATCGACATCGCTTACGTCAAGGGCCTGCCGCTGGTTGCGACCAACGAGCCGTATTTCGCCGCGACCGACGATTACGAAGCGCATGACGCGCTGCTCTGCATCGCCGGCGGGCGGCTGATCGCAGAGACCGAGCGCGAGCAGCTCACGCCCGACCACCGCTTCAAGACCCGCGCCGAGATGGCGGTGCTGTTCGCCGACATTCCGGAGGCGCTGGCCTCGACGGTGGAGATCGCCGAGCGCTGCTCGTTCCGCCCGATGACGCGCAAGCCGATCCTGCCGTTCTTCACGGTCGGCGCTGCCGCAAGCTCCGATGCCGCCGCGGTCGAGGCGGCCGAATTGAAGCGGCAGGCCGAGGAGGGGCTCGGCAACCGTCTGCAAGTGCACGGCCTGTCGCCGGGCACCACTGACGAGGACTACAAAAAGCGCCTGGCGTTCGAGCTCGACGTCATCATGCGCATGAAATACGCGGGCTACTTCCTGATCGTGGCCGACTTTATCAAATGGGCAAAGGGCCAGGGCATACCGGTCGGGCCGGGCCGCGGCTCCGGCGCAGGCTCGCTGGTCGCCTGGGCGCTGACCATCACCGACCTCGACCCGATCAAGTTCGGCCTGCTGTTCGAGCGCTTCCTCAATCCCGAACGCGTCTCGATGCCGGATTTCGACATCGACTTCTGCCAGGACCGCCGCGGCGAGGTGATCAAGTACGTCCAGGAGCGCTATGGTCGCGATCAGGTCGCGCAGATCATCACCTTCGGAACGCTGCAGGCGCGCGGCGTGCTGCGCGACGTCGGCCGCGTTCTGCAGATGCCTTACGGTCAGGTCGACAAGCTCACAAAACTCGTGCCGCAGAATCCGGCCGCGCCTGTCACGCTGGCTGCCGCGATCGAGAGCGAACCAAAACTCCAGGCGTTCCGCGACGAAGACCCGGTGGTGGCGCGCGCCTTCGATATCGCCCAGCGCCTCGAAGGCCTGACCCGCCACGCCTCGACGCATGCCGCCGGCATCGTGATCGGCGATCGCCCGTTGAGCGAGCTGGTGCCGATGTACCGCGATCCCAAGTCGGACATGCCGGTCACCCAGTTCAACATGAAATGGGTCGAGCCCGCGGGCCTCGTGAAGTTCGACTTCCTCGGCCTGAAGACGCTGACCGTGCTCGACGTCGCGATCAAGCTGCTCAAGCCGCGCGACATCCATGTCGATCTCGCCACGCTGCCGATCGACGATGCCGAAAGCTACCAGATGCTGGCGCGCGGCGAGGTGGTCGGCGTGTTCCAGGTTGAAAGCCAGGGCATGCGGCGCGCGCTGGTCGACATGCGCCCCGACCGGTTCGAGGACATCATCGCGCTGGTCGCGCTCTACCGCCCGGGTCCGATGGCGAACATCCCGACCTATTGTTTGCGCAAGCACGGCGACGAGGAGCCGGAATATCTGCACCCCGTGCTGGAGCCGATTCTCAAAGAGACTTTCGGCGTCATCATCTACCAGGAACAGGTGATGCAGATCGCGCAGGTGATGTCGGGCTATTCGCTCGGCGACGCCGACCTGCTGCGCCGCGCCATGGGCAAGAAGATCCGCGCCGAAATGGAGAAGCAGCGCGAGATCTTCGTTGCCGGTGCGGTGAAGAACGGCGTGCCGAAGGCACAGGCCGACACCATCTTCGAGCTCCTGGCGAAATTCGCCGACTACGGCTTCAACAAGAGCCACGCGGCGGCCTATGCGCTGGTGTCCTACCACACCGCCTACATGAAGGCGCATTACCCGGTGGAGTTCATCGCGGCGTCGATGACGCTCGATCTCAACAACACCGACAAGCTTTCCGAATTCCGCTCGGAGGCGCAGCGCCTCGGCATCAAGGTCGAGCCGCCGAACATCAATCGCTCAGGCGCGACCTTCGAGGTCGGCGACAAGACGATCTACTACGCGCTCGCCGCGCTGAAGGGCGTCGGCATTGCCGCTGTCGAGCAGATCATCGAGGAGCGGACGAAGAAGGGACTGTTCACCTCGCTCGCCGATTTCGCCGCGCGGGTCAATCCGCGCGCGATCAACAAGCGCGTCATCGAAAGTCTTGCCGCGGCCGGCGCCTTCGACATGCTGGAGCCGAGCCGGGCGCGCGTCTTCGCCGGTGCGGACGCGATCCTCGCCGCCTGCCAGCGCGCGCATCAGGCCGAGACGATCGGCCAGAACGACATGTTCGGCAGCTCGGCCGATGCGCCGACCGTCATGCTGCCGCAGATCGAGCCATGGTTGCCGGCCGAGCGGCTGCGCCGCGAATATGACGCGATCGGCTTCTTCCTGTCGGGACATCCGCTCGACGATTACGCCACCGTGCTGAAGCGGCTGCGCGTACAGTCCTGGGCCGAGTTCTCGCGCGCGGTGAAGACCGGCGCCACCGCCGGCAAGGTCGCGGCCACCGTGGTGTCGCGCATGGAGCGGCGCACCAAGACCGGCAACAAGATGGGCATTATGGGCCTGTCCGATCCGACCGGACATTTCGAGGCGGTGCTGTTCTCGGAAGGCCTCGCGCAATATCGCGACGTGCTGGAGCCGGGCGCTGCCGTGCTGCTCCAGCTCGGTGCCGAGCTCCAGGGCGAGGACGTGCGCGCCCGCGTGCTGCATGCCGAGCCGCTGGACGACGCCGCGGCCAAGACCCAGAAGGGCCTGCGCATTTTCGTGCGCGACACCAAGCCGCTGGACTCGATCGCCAAGCGTCTCGCCGGACCCGACATGGCGGCGTCGAACGGCGCGGCACCGAAAGTCGGCAGTCCCGGCACCGCGCCGCGCTCCAACGGCGACGGTGAGGTCTCGCTGGTGATGATGCTCGACCTCGAGACCGAGGTCGAGATGAAGCTGCCCGGCCGTTTCAAGGTCTCGCCGCAGATCGCGGGCGCCATCAAGGCGGTGGCGGGTGTCGTGGACGTGCAGCAGCTCTAGCAACACGCACGAAGTTGCAGCCGGTTGCATGTTTTGCGCGGGTGATGCTGCGGTCCCGTTGCAACCTGTCGCTGATTCCGGTTAGCATGCTCCCGGGGAAAATCTGGGGGCGTGATGCTATTGCGTGGGCTGGTGTTGCTCGTGGCTGCGGCATTGCTGTGCGGCTGTGAGACGGCGAGAAGTGGGCTCGGGTATTCGGAGGCGGTACGAAAGCTGGGTCCGCCGAAAGCCGGGCAGGCACGCGTCGTCGTGTTTCGCGAGAAGGGCTTCGGCGGCATCGGCGATCCGGACTGGGCATTTTCCCTCGACGGTACGCCGATCAAGGGCCTGAAGACCGGGACATATGTCTATGTCGATCGCCCGGCGGGCCAACACCAGTTCGTAGCAGAGGAGGCGGCGCTCGGCGTGACGCGCGTGGACTTCTCGGCTCAGTCCGGCCAGACCGTGTTCTTCGTTGCGCGCTTCAGTCAGCGCAAGAGCGCCATGATCGCGAACGCGAGCACTGGGCTGCTGGGCTGGGGTCTCACACTTGCGATGACGTCCGGCTATAAAAATCAGGGACCGCTGGATTTCCTTCCCCTGGACGAACCGGCTGCGAGGACGACGATCGCGGAGCTTCGCTTGGCGGAATAGGCCCGCGCGAAACTCGGGCGCCGGCCCGCACCGTCATTTGTGGTTTCGTCACATCGTTGCGGCTATGATTGCACCGATACCGTTGGTCCATCGCGCCGGGAGGAAACGTAACATGTGCGACAAATGCAATGAATCCCTACAGGAGAAGATCGTACCATCGCGGCGGTCCGCGATGTTGTTTGGTGCCTCGGCCCTCGGCCTCGTCTTGACCGGCAGGGCCTTCGCCAAGGAAACGAAAACGCCGCCCAAGCCGCAGAACGTGCTGTCGCCCGACGCATCATTGAAGCGCTTGGTGGAAGGCAATGCGCGCTATGTCGACGGCGTGGCGCGGCGTCATGATTTCAAGCACGAGCGCGAGGCGCTGGCGGGCGGGCAGAACCCGTTCGCGGCCGTGCTGAGCTGTGCCGATTCGCGCATCGCGCCGGAATATGCCTTCGACACCGGCCGCGGCGATCTGTTCGTCTGCCGCGTCGCCGGAAATTTTGCCGGCACCGAGACCATCGCCAGCATGGAATATGCGGTCGCCGTGCTCAACGCGCCGCTGATCCTCGTTCTCGGCCATGACGCTTGCGGCGCCGTCGATGCGACGCTGAAGGCGATCAAGGACAACAAGCCGCCGCCGGGCCACATCCCCTCGCTGGTCGATGCGATCGCGCCTGCCGCCAAGGCTGCGATGCAGCAAGGCGGGAACGTCCTCGACAATGCGATCCGGCAGAACGTGATCGACAACGTCGCGAAGCTGAAATCGGCGGCGCCGATCCTCAATGCGGCCGTGGAGCAGGGCAAGCTCAAGGTCGTGGGCGGCATCTACCGGCTCACGACGGGAACGGTCGAACTGATCGCGCAGGGCTGACGCGCTGATCGCCTCGCGCCGGTCCACCGTCGCGAGGCTGATGCGAGTCTGACGCAGGAGCTTGGCGCCGGCAACGGGCGCCATGCCTCCGCCTCAATCCAAGCCCTTCGTTATTTGGGCCTTTCGTTCAAGTGCCATTCAGCTGACCACGCGTTTGATGCGTGGCGGCACCTCAACAACAAAAAGCGGGCAAGCAAGCGATGCATGGGACGCTCAGAGCCTTCATCTGCCTTCTCCTGCCGATCGCGGTTTTTGCCGCGGGCGCGCCGGATCCGGCGCGCGCTCAGCAGCAGGAAAAGCGCATCGCGCTCGTGGTCGGCAACGGCGCCTATGCCAAGTCGCCGCTGGCGACGACCGCGAACGATGCCGGCCTGATCGCGCAGACGCTGCAAGCGGCGGGCTTCGACGTTGTCGGCGCCCGCGATCTCGACGGCGACACGCTGCGCAAGAGTTTTCGCGACTTCATCCAGAAGGCGCAGGCCTCCGGCCCCGGCACCGTCGCGATGATCTATCTCGCCGGCTACGGCGTGCAGCTTGCGGGTGAGAACTATTTCATCCCGGTCGATTCCAACATCACCCGTGACACCGACATTCCGACCGAAGGCCTGCGCATCAGCGACTATGCGCGGCAGCTCGCTTCCGTTCCGCTCAAGGCCAACATCGTCGTGCTCGACGCAGCGCGGGCGCAGCCCTTCGTCGAGGGCGGCCAGCCGATCGCGAGCGGGCTTGCGTTGGTCGAGCCCGATCCGAACATGCTGATCGCCTTCAATGCCGCGCCCGGCACGGTGGCGCCGGAGGAGCCGGGGCCATACGGCATCTACGCGCAATCGCTGGCGGAGATGATCCGCACCGGCGGCCTGCCACTGCCTGATGTGTTCGATCGCGTTCGCCTGCGCGTCAACGAGGCCAGCAAGGGCGCGCAGGTACCCTGGAACGAGCAGAAGATATCGGCGCAGTTCTCGTTCTTCGAGCGCGGCCCCGACGCACCGCCGCAGGAGGCCGCGCCCGACCAGGTCGCCGCGATGCGTAACAAGCCGATCCGCGACCTCGGCGTCCAGGATGCCTATGCCGCCGCGCTCGCGCGCGACACACTGCCGGCCTATGAGGAGTTTCTCGGCGCCTATCCGAATGATCCGATGTCCAAGCGCGTGATGGCGATCGTCGCGGCGCGCCGCGAGGCGATCACTTGGCGGCGGACCTATCGGACCGATACGCCGGAAGCCTATTGGTCGTATCTGCGTCGCTATTCGCGAGGGCCGCATGCGGCCGACGCGCGCCGTCGCCTGGCGATCCTGACCGCGCCGGTCGAGCCGCCGCCGAGCTTTGCGATGATCGACTATGACGTACCGCCTCCGCCGCCGGAGGAGATCGTCTATGTCGACCGTCCGGTGCTGTATTTCAGCGATCCCGATTTTGGCTTCGCGCCGCCGCCGCCGCCGCCGATCTACTATCTGCCGCCGCCGCCGCCGGATTTCGTCGTGCTGTCGCCGCCAATGCCGGTGCTCGGCCTGTTCGTGCTGCCGCAGCCGGTTTTCGTGCCGATCCCGGTGTTCGTCAGACCGCCGATCTATGTCGCGCCGCCGCCGAACAACATCATCTACCAGAACATTCACAACACCACGGTCATCAACACCGTCATCAACCGGCCGCAGGCATTGCCGGCGGGTGCGGGGCCGGGGCCCGGACCGGGCAATCTCGCACCAGCCGTTGCCGGCCGCGCCAGCCCGGCCGGTCCCGCCGTGCCGCAGGCGGTCGCGCAGCGCGCCGCCCTGATTCAGCAGGGCAAGGCGCCGATGCCGCCGAGCGCGACGATGCAGCCGACGGCAAGGCCAAGGCTAGCTCCGGCGACGCCGGCCAATGTCGCGCCGACCGCGGCACCGATCGGAGCGCCAACCGCTGCTCCATCGGCCAGGCTGCCCCAGGCCAATACACTGCCGGTTCCAGGGAGCCATGGCGGGCCGCCGACGCCACCAGCGGGGGCAGGGCCTCTGCCGGGCGGCAGACCTGTACCTCCGACGGCGACTGCACCCGGCGCGCCGCTGCCGACGCATCCGGGGGCGCCGCCGACTGCTGGTCCCGGTACCGCTCTGCCGGCTCATCCCGGTGCGCCAACCGCCGCGGCGCCGCCGACGGCTAAGCCCATCACTGCAAATCCGGCCGCTGCGGCCGGCCAATCGCCGAAGCCGCCGGTGGCCCAGCCCGCGCCCGGGACCAGGCCCGGGGAGCATGGCAAGTCCGCGACCCGTAACCCGGCTGGCACGCCGCCTGCTGCCCGCACGCCTCCCGGCGCAGCTGGACGACCGGTCACCCCGCCGCCCTCTGCCGCGCGCGAGCCGATCAGGCCCCAGAATCAGCCGTCGGCTACTCCCGCGCAGGCCGCCCGGCCGTCGGCATCACCACCGCGGCCTCAGGCCGTGGCGAGGCCGACTCCACCGCCGGCCGTGGCGCGTCCGGCCCCGCCGCCTCCGCCGCGTGTTGCATCGCCGCCGCCGGCCCGGGTGGCTCCCCCCGTCGCGGCCGCTCGGCCAGCGCCGCCGCCAATGGCCCGACCCGCGCCGCCGCCGCCGGTAGCCCGGCCGGCGCCACCGCCGCCGCCCCGGATGGCCGTCGCGCCACCGCCGCGCCCGGCAGCACCTCCGCCGCGTCCCGCGGCCCCGCCGCCGGCGGCAAAGAAATGCCCGCCGAACCAGCCCAGATGCTAGTCGCGGGCCAAGGCGCAGCGTGGTCTTTACGGAAGAGGGCCTCTCGCGGGCGAAAACCGCCGCAGAAAGGCCCTTATTTCCTTGCTTCTGATTGGAATCGCGCTATACAGCGCGCCATCTCACACGGAAGCATGGCTCACAAGGCCGTCCGGTGGCAGCCGGGGCGACAACGCTCCGTTCTGCTCACACGCTTCCGGAGGAACCAACCGGAGAATTAGAACGATGGCACTACCCGATTTCACTATGCGTCAGCTCCTCGAAGCCGGCGTGCACTTTGGTCACCAGTCTCACCGCTGGAATCCGAAAATGGCCCCTTTCATTTTCGGCGCTCGCAACAACATCCACATCGTCGACCTCGCGCAGACCGTGCCGTTGCTGCATAACGCCTTGCAGGCGGTCAGCGACACTGTCGCCAAGGGCGGCCGCATCCTGTTCGTCGGCACCAAGCGCCAGGCGCAGGACGGCGTCGCCGACGCTGCCAAGCGCTGCGCGCAGTACTTCGTCAATTCGCGCTGGCTCGGCGGCACGCTGACCAACTGGAAGACGATCTCGGGCTCGATCAAGCGCCTGCGTCATCTCGACGACGTGCTCGCCGGTGGCGATGCCTCCTCCTACACCAAGAAGGAGCGCCTGACGCTTCAGCGCGAGCGCGACAAGCTCGACCGTTCGCTCGGCGGCATCAAGGACATGGGCGGTCTGCCCGACCTGATCTTCGTGATCGACACCAACAAGGAAGACATCGCGATCCAGGAAGCCCAGCGGCTCAACATCCCGGTCGCCGCGATCGTCGATACCAATTCGGACCCGAAGGGCATCACCTATGTGGTGCCGGGCAATGACGACGCCGGCCGCGCCATCGCGCTTTATTGCGATCTGATCGCGCGTGCGGCGATTGACGGCATCTCGCGTGCCCAGGGCGATTCCGGCGTCGACGTCGGCGCTTCGGTTCGGCCGGCCGCCGAAGAGCTGCCGGTCACGAGCGGCTTCCAGGGCCTCGCCGGTCCGCGCGGCACCTCCGACGACCTCAAGAAGCTCCCGGGCGTGTCGGGTGCGATCGAGAAGAAGTTCAACGACCTCGGCATCTTCCATTTCTGGCAGCTCGCCGAGCTCGATCACGACACCGCGCACAAGATCGGCGAAGAAGTCGGTCTGCCGAGCCGGGCCGATGCCTGGGTGGCCAAGGCCAAGGCGCTGACCGCGGAAGCGGAATAGTCAAAAGAGCGATGGGTTGGCCGGATAAGCTCCGGCCACCATTTCAGTTGACGCGAATTCCTGAGATGGACCGCGGCGGGGCAATTGAATGCCACGCCGCGGCGAACCGGCAGGCAAAAAGGATTTTCAACGATGGCAACGATCACAGCTGCGATGGTCAAGGAGCTGCGCGAGTCGACCGGCGCGGGCATGATGGACTGCAAAGCCGCGCTGACCGAAAACGACGGCAACATGGAAGCGGCGCAGGATTGGCTGCGCAAGAAGGGCCTGTCGAAGGCCGCCAAGAAGTCGGGCCGTGTCGCCGCCGAAGGCCTGATCGGTGCGCTCACCAAGGGCACCAAGGGCGTCGTGGTCGAGGTCAACTCCGAGACCGACTTCGTCGCGCGCAACGGCCAGTTCCAGGGCCTCGTCAAGATGATCGCCCAGGTCGCATTCGACGTCGGCGCCGATGTCGAGAAGATCAAGGCCGCCAAGGTCGGCGACGTCACGATCGAAGCCGCGATCAATGACGCGATTGCCACCATCGGCGAGAACATGACGCTGCGCCGCGCAGCTTCGCTCGAAGTGAGCCAGGGCGTGGTGTCAAGCTACGTCCACGGCGCGGTCGTCGAGGGCGCCGGCAAGATGGGCGTGATCGTGGCGCTGGAATCGCCGGGCAAGGCCGATGAACTCGCAACGCTGGGTCGCCAGATCGCGATGCATGTCGCGGCCGCCAATCCGCTGGCGCTCGAACCGTCCGGTCTCGATCCGGTGGTCGTTAAGCGCGAGAAGGACGTGCTCGCCGACAAATATCGCCAGCAGGGCAAGCCCGAGAACGTGATCGAGAAGATCGTCGAGTCCGGTCTCAAGACCTACTACAAGGAAGTCTGCCTGCTCGAGCAGGCCTTCATCCACGACACCGGCAAGTCGGTGGCGCAGGCGGTGAAGGAAGCCGAAGGCAAGGTCGGCGGCGCGGTGAAGATCGCGGGCTTTGTGCGCTATGCTCTCGGTGAGGGAATCGAGAAGCAGGAAAGCGACTTCGCGGCCGAGGTCGCCGCGGTCAGCGGCAAGAAGTAAGCGCCGGAACGTTCCTTCCGGCGTGCCGCCGGAGGCGGCGCCCGGACAAGGAAAGTGCTCATGACTGATCCGGTCTATCGTCGCGTCGTGATCAAGCTGTCCGGCGAATATCTCGCGGGACAGCAGGGTTTTGGCATCGACCAGCCGACCATCGACCGGGTCGCGGACGATCTGATCGCCGCCCGCCAACTGGGCACCGAGGTTGCGGTCGTGATCGGCGGCGGCAACATCTTTCGCGGCGTCGAGGTGTCCTCGCGCGGCGTGTCGCGCCCGACAGGCGACACCATGGGCATGCTCGCCACCATGATGAACTGCCTCGCGCTGGAGGCGACGATCGAGCGCAAGGGAACGCCGGCGCGCACGCTGTCGGCCTTCGTCATGCCCGAGATTTCCGAGCTTTTCACCCGCACCGTGGCGCACAAATACCTCGCCGAGGGCCGGATCGTGCTGCTCGGCGGCGGAACCGGCAATCCGTTCTTCACCACCGACACGACCGCAGTGCTGCGCGCCGCCGAAATCGGCGCCGAGGCGGTGCTGAAGGCAACCAATGTCGACGGCGTCTACTCGGCCGACCCGAAGAAGGATCCGACGGCGACGCGATTCGACCGTCTGACGCATTCGCAGGCGATCGAGGGCGGCTACAAGGTGATGGATGCGACCGCCTTCGCGCTTGCCCGCGAGACGTCGCTGCCTATCATTGTGTTCTCGATCGCGGAGCCGGGTTCGATCGGCGCTATACTGCGTGGCGGCGGCCACGGAACCATTGTCGCCGGCTGACGGCTCGTCGTTGCGCCCTGAGAGAAGGGTGCGGAGAGGTCGCCGGGATTTTGAAGGAGAAACGTGATGGCCACGGATAATTTCGACCTCAACGAAGTGAAGCGCCGCATGCAGGGCGCCGTCCAGTCGCTCAAGCACGAACTTGGCGGCCTGCGCACCGGCCGCGCCTCCGCCTCGATGCTCGACCCGGTGCAGGTCGACGCCTATGGCACCCACATGCCGCTGAACCAGCTCGCCACCGTCAGCGTGCCGGAGCCGCGCCTGATCTCGGTGCAGGTCTGGGACAAGTCGATGGTCAAGGCGGTGGAAAAGGCGATCGTCGATTCCAATCTCGGCCTGTCGCCCGCGACCGAAGGCCAGGTGCTGCGCCTGCGCATTCCCGAGCTCAACGAGGAGCGCCGCAAGGAGCTCGTCAAGGTCGCGCACAAATACGCGGAAGCCGCCAAGGTCGCTGCGCGCCATGTCCGCCGCGACGGCCTCGACGTTCTCAAGAAGCTCGAGAAGAATCACGAGATGTCCGAGGACGATCAGAAGCGTCACTCGGACGAGGTGCAGAAGGCGACCGACGGCACGATCTCCGAGATCGACCAGTTGCTGGCTGCCAAGGAAAAAGAAATCCTCACCGTCTAAAGCGCGATGGATCGCGCTTTAGGTTATTGTTCGCGCATGATCATTTCGGAAAACTGCTTCGCACTCTTCCGGATCATGCTTTAAGGCAGCCTCATGTCCAACGCCGCCGCGCCAGCAACGGAAGGACCCGATCGGTCCGAGGCGCCTGCGCATGTCGCCATCATCATGGATGGCAACGGGCGTTGGGCGGCCGCGCGCGGCTTGCCGAGGGCGGAAGGCCATCGCCGCGGCGTGGAGGCCCTGCGCCGAGTGGTTCGCGCGTCGCATGAACTCGGCATCCGCTATCTCACCATCTTCTCCTTCAGCTCGGAAAACTGGTCGCGCCCGGCGAGCGAGATCGGCGATCTCTTCGGCTTGTTGCGCCGCTTCATCCGCAACGATCTGGCGAGCCTGCATCGCGACGGCGTCAAGGTCCGCATCATCGGCGAGCGGGACGGGCTGGAGGGCGACATATGCGCACTCCTCAACGAGGCCGAGGAACTGACGCGCGACAACACGCGCCTCACGCTCGTCGTCGCCTTCAACTACGGCTCGCGGCAGGAGATTGCGAAGGCGGCACAGAAGCTCGCGCGCGAAGTCGCAGAGGGGCGGCGCGATCCCGACACGATCGATGCCGAGACCCTGGGGGCGCATCTCGACGCGCCCGACATTCCCGATCCCGATCTCATCATCCGCACCAGCGGCGAGCAGCGGCTGTCCAACTTCCTGATGTGGCAGGCCGCCTATAGCGAGCTTGTCTTCGTGCCGATTCACTGGCCCGATTTCGACAAGGCGACGCTGGAAGGCGCCATCGCCGAATTTGCCAGGCGCGAACGCCGTTTCGGCGGCCTGGTCGCGAAAACCGCCTCGTGAGCGAACCCGACGCCGCCCCGGCCGGCTCTCAGCCTGCCCAGAGCAATCTCGTGATGCGGGTCCTCGCAGCACTGGTGCTGGCGCCGCTCGCCATTGCACTCGCTTATGCCGGCGGTTGGCTGTGGGCGCTTCTCGTCACCCTGGTATCGATCGGACTGTTCGCGGAATGGCTGATGGTGGTGGGCGCGGGATCGGTCGCGTTGACCGCCGCAGGGACCATCGTCATCGCCTTGATGGGATCCTGCGTCGCCTTCGGCGCGCTGAAGACCGCAATCATCACCGGCCTCATTGGCGGTGCGATCGTCACGGCGATCGCGCGGGGCAAGTTCGTCTGGGCGGCCTCCGGATTCGCCTATGCATCGGCGGCGCTGCTGGCCTCGATCCTGCTGCGGCAGGATCTCGTGAACGGCTTCGCCGCGCTGATGTTCGTGCTGCTGGTGGTGTGGGCGACCGATATCGGCGGCTATTTCGCCGGCCGAAGCATCGGCGGACCGAAGCTGTGGCCGCGGGTGAGCCCGAAGAAGACCTGGTCAGGGGCGCTCGGCGGCTTTGCCGCGAGCCTTCTGGTTGCGGCCGGCTTTGCCGCTTGCGGGCTCGGAAAGATGGTTCCATTGCTGCTCGTCAGCGCCATCCTGTCGGTCGTGTCGGCCTCTGGGGACCTCTTCGAATCCGCGGTGAAGCGGCGCTTCGATGTCAAGGATTCCAGTCACTTAATTCCCGGCCATGGCGGGCTATTGGACCGTCTGGACGGTTTTGTCGCTGCCATCCTGGTGGCATGGATTATCGGTTTCCTCCGCCATGGTGTGCATAGCGCCGGAAGCGGTCTTATGGTTTGGTGAGGACATGAGCGCGGTTCCATTGCGTAACAACAAGACTGCGGCATCGACCGTCCGCAGCGTCACGGTTCTCGGCGCCACCGGCTCGATCGGCGACAGCACGATGGATCTGCTGCGCGCCTCTCCCGAGCGCTACCGGGTCGAGGCGCTGACGGCGAACAGCAATGTCGCAGCGCTGGCAAAGCTCGCGAAGGAGTTTTCCGCGCGCTTCGTCGCGATCGCCGACACCTCAAAGTTTGCCGAGCTCAAGGCTGCGCTCGCGGGCACCAGCACCGAATGCGGCGCCGGCGAAAGCGCTGTGATCGAGGCCGGCGCGCGTCCGGCCGATTGGGTGATGGCCGCCGTGAGCGGCGCTGCCGGATTGAAGCCGGCACTGGCGGCGGTCGATCGCGGCGCGCATGTCGCGCTCGCCAACAAGGAATGTCTCGTCTGCGCCGGCGATTTCTTCATGCAGCGCGCGGCGAAAGCGGGCGCCTGCATCCTGCCGGCCGATTCCGAGCACAACGCGCTGTTCCAGGCGCTCGGCTCAGGCAATCGCGACGAGCTCGTCCGTGTCATCATCACGGCCTCCGGTGGCCCGTTCCGGACCTGGAAGTCGGCCGACATCGAGCAGGCAACCCTCGAGCAAGCCCTGAAGCATCCGAACTGGAGCATGGGCCAGAAGATCACGATCGATTCCGCTTCGATGATGAACAAGGGGCTCGAGGTGATCGAGGCTTCCTATCTGTTCGCGCTGAGTCCGGAGGAGATCGACGTCCTCGTGCATCCGCAGTCGATCATCCACGGCATGGTCGAGTTTTCCGATCGTTCGGTCGTGGCCCAGCTCGGTGCACCCGACATGCGCACGCCGATCGCGCATTGTCTCGGCTGGCCCGACCGCATCAAGGGGCCTGCTGCCAAGCTCGATCTGGCCAAGATCGGCCAGCTGACCTTCGAGGCGCCGGATTTCGAGCGCTTCCCCGGGCTGCGCCTGGCCTTCGATTCGCTTCGGACCGGGAAGGGCGCCACCACCGTCTACAACGCCGCCAACGAGGTCGCGGTCGCCGCCTTCATCGCCGGCAAGATCCGGTTCGGCGCGATTGCCAGGCTGGTGGAAGCGACGCTGGACGACTGGATCCGGAGCGGGAACCAGGCCCCGCTGACGTCAGCCGACGATGCAATCTCTGTTGACCATGTTGCGCGAAATAGAGCTGCCGCCCTATTGCCTCAAATTGCCTTAAAGGCATCCTAGATGGTTCGCGGCCGGGGCCTTGCGGCGCTGGATGAGGGAATTCGATGATCGACTTTTTCGTCCATAGTTTCAATACGTTGAGCCATGGACTCCTTGGCTATGCGGTTCCCTTCCTGTTCGTCCTGACCATCGTGGTGTTCTTCCATGAACTCGGCCATTTTCTGGTCGCGCGCTGGGCGGGCGTTCGCGTGTTAACTTTTTCGCTCGGCTTCGGACCTGAGCTGGTCGGTTTCAACGACCGCCATGGCACCCGCTGGAAGATCTCGGCGATCCCGCTCGGCGGCTATGTCAAGTTCTTCGGGGACGAGAGCGAGGCTTCGACGCCGTCGTCCGAGAAGCTAGCGGCCATGACGGCCGAGGAGCGCGCCGGCAGCTTCCATCACAAGAAGGTCGGCCCGCGCTCCGCCATCGTTGCCGCCGGACCGATCGCCAATTTCATTCTGGGCGCGCTGATCTTCGCCGGCATGGCGTTGTATTACGGCAAGCCGAGCACGATCGCGCGGGTCGACGGTGTCGTCGCCGACGGCGCTGCGGCGACAGCCGGCTTCAAGATCGGCGACGTCGTCGTCCAGATCGACGGCAAGCCGATCGAGAGCTTTGCCGACATGCAGCGAATCGTTGCGATGAACGCCGGTTCGGCGCTTGCCTTCGAGGTCAAGCGGGACGGCAGCATCGTGTCGCTGACCGCGACCCCGGCACTGCTGGAGCGCAAGGATCCCTTCGGCAACAGCCATCGCCTGGGCGTGCTCGGCATCGAGCACAAGTCTCAGGCGGGCGAAGCCTCGACTTCGCCGGTCGGCGTCGGCGAAGCGCTCAAGATCGGGGTTGAGCAGGTCTGGTTCATCATCACCAGCACCTTCAAGTTCCTGGGCGCGCTGTTCGTCGGAAACGGCAATCCGAACGAGGTGAGCGGTGTGCTCGGCATTGCGAAGATGTCGGGGCAGGCGGCCAGCGCCGGGTTCCAATTCGTGATCAACCTGTGCGCGGTGCTGTCGGTGTCGATCGGCCTGTTGAATCTGTTCCCGATCCCGCTGCTCGATGGCGGTCACCTCATGTTCTATGCGGCGGAGGTGGCCCGTGGGCGGCCCCTGTCCGAGCGGACTCAGGAGATGGGATTCCGAATCGGGCTGGGTTTGGTGCTGATGCTGATGGTGTTTGCCACCTACAACGACATCCTGCGGATGGCCGCATCCTGATAGGGCTTTTTTGTGGCGTTGCTGGGCGTTGCTCTTGGGCAACGTCTTGGAATGAAAATGAAATTACGGCGCGCTCGGCCGTTTGCGGCGTCGTTTAAATTGGCTACAAGCGGCTTGAACTTGGGGAATCTCCAGACCGGCGTTGGGGTTGGGTCTGGTGCGGAATGATAAGGGCGCGCTGCGCAATGAAGTTTGGACTGCGACTCCGGGGGGGCTTGCTCGCAACCCTGATCATGTTCGGCGCGCCGGTGCTTGCCCCGGTTGGGGCTGCTTTTGTGTCTTCGTCTGCGCTCGCTCAGACCGTGCAGTCGATTTCCGTTGAAGGAAATCGCCGTGTCGAGGTGGAGACGATCCGCTCCTATTTCAAGGCGGGTCCCGGCGGTCGCCTGGATCAAGGGGCCATCGACGACGGCCTCAAGGCGTTGATCGAGACCGGTCTGTTCCAGGACGTCAGGATCAACCGCGGTGCCGGTGGCCAGATCGTCGTCTCCGTGGTGGAAAACCCGGTGATTGGCCGCATTGCCTTCGAGGGCAACAAGAAGATCAAGGACGAGCAGCTCACTGCCGAAGTCCAGTCCAAGGCCCGCGGCACCTTTTCCCGGGCCATGGTGCAGTCCGACACGCTGCGAATCGCTGAAATCTATCGCCGCTCCGGCCGCTACGACGTTCGCGTCACCCCTGAGATCATCGAGCAGCCCAACAACCGCGTCGATCTCATCTTCACGGTCGAGGAGGGCTCCAAGACCGGCGTCAAGTCGATCGAATTCGTCGGCAACAGCGCGTTCTCGTCCTACCGGCTGCGCGACGTCATCAAGACGCACGAATCGAACCTGCTGAGCTTCCTCGCCAGCAGCGACATCTACGATCCCGATCGCGTCGAAGCCGACCGCGACCTGATCCGCCGCTTCTATCTCAAGAACGGCTTCGCCGACGTCCAGGTCGTGGCCGCGCTCACCGAATACGATCCGGAGAAGAAGGGCTTCAACGTCACCTTCAAGATCGAGGAAGGCTCGCAATACCGCGTCGGCGCGATCGACTTCCGTTCCAGCATTCCGAACTTCGATCCCACCTCGATGCGCAACTATTCGCGCATCAATGTCGGCTCGCTCTACAACGTCGAATCGGTCGAGAAGTCGGTCGAGGAGATGCAGATCGAGGCCTCGCGCCGCGGTTATGCCTTCGCCGTGGTCCGTCCCGGCGGCGACCGCAACTTCGAGGCGCACACCGTGTCGGTCGTGTTCAACATCGACGAGGGCCCGCGCACCTATATCGAGCGCATCAACCTTCGCGGCAATACCCGCACGCGCGACTACGTGATCCGTCGTGAGTTCGACGTCTCTGAGGGCGATGCCTACAACCGCGCGCTGGTCGACCGTGCCGAGCGGCGCTTGAAGAACCTCGACTATTTCAAGAGCGTGAAGATCACGACGGAGCCCGGTTCGTCGAGCGACCGCGTGATCCTGCTCGTCGACATGGAAGAGAAATCGACCGGCGACTTCTCGGTCTCGGGCGGTTATTCCACCACCGACGGCGCGCTGGCCGAAGTCTCGGTTTCCGAACGCAATTTGCTCGGCCGCGGCCTGTTCGCCAAGGCGTCGGTGACCTATGGCCAGTACGCCCGCGGCTATTCGCTGTCGTTCGTCGAGCCCTATCTGCTCGACTATCGTGTTGCGCTGGGTCTCGACTTCTATCAGCGCCAGCAGCTGTCCAACAGCTACATCTCCTACGGCACCAAGACGCTGGGCTTCTCGCCGCGCCTCGGTTTCGCCTTGCGTGAAGATCTGTCGCTGCAGCTGCGCTACTCGATCTACCAGCAGGAAATCACGCTGCCGTCCTACCTCGCGAACTGTAACAACGTGCAGACGCTGCCTGATGGCACTCCGAATCCTGCCTTCAATCCGAGTCCGGCCTTTGCCAACTCCATTGGCATGAGCCTTGCCTCGACCAACGGCCTCGGCTGCTACAGCGACGGTGAAGCTTCGCTGCCGGTGCGCAAGGAGCTTGCGGGCGGCAAGACCCTGACCTCGGCGCTCGGCTACACGCTGACCTACAACACGCTGGACAACAACAAGAACCCCACCGACGGTCTGCTCGTCGATTTCCGGCAGGATTTCGCCGGCGTCGGCGGCGACGTCTCCTACCTGAAGTCCGTCATCGACGCTAAGTACTACGCTCCGCTGGTGTCTGACGTCGTCGGCCTCGTCCATTTGCAGAGCGGCATGCTGAACAAGATCGGCTCCAACGACCTGCGCATGCTCGATCATTTCCAGATGGGCCCGAACCTCGTCCGCGGTTTCGCCCCGAACGGCATCGGCCCGCGCGACATCAACCCATACGACACGCAGGACGCCCTTGGCGGCACCAAGTATTGGGGCGCTTCGGTCGAATTGCAGATGCCGTTCTGGTTCCTGCCGAAGGAAGTTGGTCTGAAGGGCGCGGTCTATGCCGATGCCGGCGGCCTGTATGACTATAAGGGGCCGACGACGTGGGGAGTGACTGGCGAAACGACCACGCCGTTTAACTCCGGCTGCACGGCTTCGACCACCAATCCGGCGACGCCAGGTACCTGTACCGGCCTGATCTACGACGACAGCAAGGTGATCCGATCGTCGGTCGGTGTCGGCCTGATCTGGCAGTCGCCGTTCGGTCCGCTGCGCTTCGACTACGCCTTGCCGCTCAGCAAGGGCAAGTACGACCGTACGCAGGAGTTCCGGTTCGGCGGCGGCACCTCGTTCTAATTCGATCAGCACGGCACGATCCGGATCACTGGAGCCGGTTTCCGAAAGGGATCGTGCCGATTTAAGAGATGAGGCATGATGCGGTCTTGCCGCTTCATGCCGAAGCCGGACCGCGATGGGGTGGAATGGCGCAGCCGACCTTCTTCACAAAACCGCCTGCCTCAGCGTTGGCTGACATTGCCACGCTGACCAAGGCGGAGCTGGTCGATCCCGCCAAGGGCGGCCAAATCATCACGGGTCTGGCTTCGCTCGACGAAGCCGGCCCGATGCACCTGACGTTCTTCGACAATCTCAAATATGCCGACGAGCTCAAGGCGACCAAGGCCGGAGCTTGCCTGGTGAGTCCGCGTTTCGAGGCCAAGGTGCCCGCGCATGTGGCCGTGCTGCGGGCGACGCAGCCGTTCCGGGCCTTCGTCAGGATCGCGCGGGAGTGGCATGGCGACGCGCTCCGGCCGCAATCCTGGACCGGTAACGACGGCATCGCGCCGTCGGCGATCATCGACCCCACGGCCCGGCTCGAGGACGGCGTGATCGTCGATCCCCTGGCCGTGATCGGCCCGGACGTGGAAATCGGCAGCGGCACGGTGGTCGGTGTGGGGGCCGTGATCGGCCCCGGAGTCAAGATCGGCCGGGACTGCAATGTCGGCGCGCGCACCGCCATCCAGTGCGCCCTGATCGGCAATGACGTGCTGATCCACCCCGGCTGCTCGATCGGCCAGGACGGCTACGGCTTCATCTTCTTCGGTCCCGAGGGCCATCTGAAGGTACCCCAGACCGGCCGCGTGCTGATCCAGAACAATGTGGAGGTCGGCGCCGGCACCACCATTGATCGCGGGTCCTTGCGCGACACCGTGATCGGGGAAGGCACCAAAATCGACAATCAGGTCCAGATCGGCCACAATGTGACCATCGGCCGGCACTGCCTGCTGGCAGCCCAGATCGGCCTCGCCGGCAGTCTGACCCTCGGTGACAACGTGGCGCTGGGCGCGAAGGTGGGTATCAACAATCACGTCAAGATCGGGGATGGAGCTCAGGTGACTGCCATGAGTGGCGTCAAGGACGACGTTCCTCCCAACGGACGTTGGGGTGGTTTTTTTGCCAAGCCGACCAGGCAGTGGTTCAAGGAAATCTTGGCGGTGGAGCGCTTGGCGCGCGACGGCAAGGCCGAGCCGAAGCAGGAGGAACGGGAGTGACGGACGAAGCACCGGTCAGGTTCGAGCTTGTGGACATCAATATGATTCTGCAAACGCTCCCGCACCGTTTTCCGATGTTGCTGATTGATCGCGTGATCAACATCCGCACCGATTACAGCGGCATCGGCATCAAGAACGTCACCTTCAACGAGCCGCAGTTCCAGGGCCATTTCCCGGATCGTCCGGTCTATCCCGGCGTGATGATGATCGAGGCGATGGCGCAGACCGCGGGCGTAATCGGCATCAAGTCGGTCGAGGGCACCGAGAAGCCGCGGGCGGTTTATTTCCTCACCATCGACAAGTGCAAGTTTCGCAAGCCCGTGCTGCCCGGCGACACCATCGAGTATCACATGCGCTCGGTCGGGCGCCGCAAGGCGATGTGGTGGTTTCACGGCGATGCCAAGGTCAACGGCCAAGTGGTCGCGGAAGCCGACGTCGGCGCCATGCTGACCGACTGAACGGTCTGGTTCATGCGCGGCAGTCGTAGCGGCTGCCGGCTGCCTCGCGCTTGATATTCCGGTTGAAGAACTGGCCCATGGACGGAGCGCCCAGGAGGCTGTCGACGGTCTCGGCCGCGACGGCGCAATAGCGGTCATACCTGCCGTCGACCGCGACTACGAGGTTCTGCTGCGCCCGGTCGTAGCAGACGCGCTGAAGCACCGTGCTGCGGCTGATGTCGCGGCATTCGAACGTCGCGAGGTCGGTGGGGCGAAGTTCGCCGGTCTCGACGGTCTCGGAGACGATCGGTGCGGCCGCGAGCTGTGCGAGCAGAAGTGCCAGGGCCCTGACCACGATAGCTGAAGCTCCGCGTGAACTTGTTGACGAGCCGGGAAGGTTGCCTCATCCGGCACTTGAAACACGGCGAGATGATACGTCACTGGACAGATCGGGCATAGTCGCGCTAACCACCGGAAAATCGAATGACTTCAGAACGCATAACCAGCCCTTCTTGACGAGTTTGATTGCTTGATGAGCAAGATTGATCCCACCGCACGGGTCGAGGACGGCGCCGTGATCGGCGAGGGCACCGAGATCGGACCTTATTGCATCATCGGCGCCAATGTCGTGATCGGCGCGAACTGCAAGCTGATCGGACATGTGCATATCACCGCGCAAACCACGATCGGCGACGATTGCACCATCTATCCCTTCGCCTCGCTCGGCACGCCGCCGCAATCGCTCAGCTATCGCGGCGAATTGACGAAGCTCAAGATTGGCTCGGGCTGCACCATCCGCGAATCCGTGACCATGAACGCCGGCACCGTCACAGGCGGCGGAATCACAGAGGTCGGCGACCGCAACTATTTCATGAATTGCAGCCATGTCGGCCACGACTGCCATGTCGGCAACGACGTGATCTTCGCCACCTCGGCGACGCTCGGCGGTCATTGCGAGATTGGTGATTTCGTCTTCATCGGCGGTCTGTCCGCGGTGCATCAGTTCACGCGCATCGGCCCGCAGGTGATGGTCGGCGGCGTGTGCGGCGTGCGCGACGACGTCATTCCGTTCGGGCTGGCCAACGGCCAGTATGCGGCGCTGGAAGGCCTCAACCTAATCGGCATGAAGCGGCGCAAGTTTACCAAGCAGCGGCTTGCGACCGTGCGCGCGTTTTACCAGAAACTCTTCCATGGCCCCGGCACCTTTGCCGAACGCTTGGAGACGGCGCGGCCGCTCGCCGGTGAAGATCCGGCGATCGCCGAAATCCTCGACTTCATTGGCAAGGGCAAGCATCGCCCGCTCTGTCTTCCCGCCATCGCGAAGTGAGTTCTGGGATGGCCGCGGGCATGACATCGGCGGCTTCGGAGATTTCGTCACCGGTCGGCGTGGTCGCAGGCGGCGGCGCGATGCCGTTCGCGGTTGCCGACTCGCTCGCCGCCCGCGGCATCACACCGGTGCTGTTTCCCCTTCGGGGGGCCTGCGATCCGGCGCGAGTGGAGAAATTCCGTCACCGCTGGATTTCGGTTGGCCAGCTTGGCCGCGCCATGCGGCTGTTTCGCGAAGAAGGCTGCCGGGACCTGATCTTCATCGGCACGCTGGTAAGGCCTTCGCTCTCGGAGGTCCGGGTCGACTTCACAACGCTCCGGCTGCTCGGCAATGTCATCCGCGCCTTCCGCGGTGGCGACGATCATTTGTTGTCCGGCGTCGGGCGCATTCTCGAGCAGGGCGGCTTTCGCATGGTCGGGATCCGGGATGTCGCGCCCGACCTGCTGATGCCCGAGGGCTGCATCAGCCGCGCCTGGCCGAGCGACACCGGCAAGACCGACATCGAGCGCGGACGCGCGGTGCTGACCGCGCTCGGTCCGTTCGACATCGGCCAGGCCGCGGTTGTGATCGACGGCCATGTCGTGGCGGTCGAGGATATCGAGGGCACCGATGCGCTGCTCGCGCGCGTGGCGCGCCTGCGCGAAGAGGGCCGCATCCGCGCTGCCACCGGGCGCGGCGTGCTGGTGAAGGTCCCAAAGAGCGGGCAGGATTTGCGCTTCGACCTGCCGACGATCGGCCCGCGCACCCTCGAGGGCGTCGCCGTCGCGGGGCTCGCCGGCATTGCCGTCGTCGCCGGCAATACCATCGCCGCCGAGCCGCAGGCGATGATCGCGTTCGCCGACACAAAATATCTCTTCGTCATCGGCCTGCCGGCATGATGCAAGGCCGCGATCCCACGCGCAAGATATTCCTGATCGCCACGGAGGAATCCGGCGACCGGCTCGGCAGCGCCTTGATGAAGGTGCTGCGCCAGCGGCTCGGCGACGGCGTGCAGTTCGTAGGCGTCGGCGGCCGCACCATGGCCCGCGAGGGGCTCGAGACGCTGTTTCCGATCGAGCAGCTCTCGATCGTCGGTTTCGCCGCGGTCGTGCAGCAATTGCCAAAGATCCTGCGGCTGATCCGCGAGACCGTGGAGGCTGTGACCGAGTCCGCGCCGGACGCGCTTGTCATCATCGACAGTCCCGATTTCACCCACCGTGTCGCCCGCCGCGTGCGGGCGCGCAATCCAGCAATCCCGATCGTCGACTACGTCTCGCCGCAGCTCTGGGCCTGGCGGCCGGGACGGGCGCGGACCATGCTCGGCTATGTCGACCATGTGCTCGGCCTGTTGCCGTTCGAGCCGGAGGAATATCGCAAGCTCGGCGGACCGCCATGCAGCTATGTCGGCCATCCCCTGATCGAGCAATTGCCGTCGCTGCGACCGAACGCGGAGGAGCAGAAGCGCCGCGACGGTGAGCTGCCGGTTTTGCTGGTGCTGCCCGGCAGCCGCCGCAGCGAGATCCGGCACCATCTTGACGTGTTCGGCGCGACGCTCGGCCGATTGCAGACGGAAGGCCGCGCGTTCGAACTGATGCTGCCGACCACGCCGCATCTCGAAGCGACCGTCCGCGAAGGCATCGCGAACTGGCCGGTCAAGCCGCAGATCGTGGTTGGTGAAAACGAGAAGCGCGCCGCCTTCCGGATCGCGCATGCAGCGCTCGCGAAATCCGGCACGGTGACGCTGGAGCTGGCGCTGTCGGGCATTCCGATGGTGACGGCCTATCGCGTCAGCGTGATCGAAGCCTTCATCCTGCGCCGCGCGATCCGCGTCTCCTCGGTGATCCTCGCCAATCTCGTGATCGGCAAGGATGTCATCCCGGAGTTTCTGCAGGAGGAGTGCACGCCGGAGAAGCTGGCGCCTGCGCTGTCGGAGCTGTTGACGGATTCGCCGCTGCGCAAGCAGCAGGTCGAAGCGTTCGTCCAGCTCGATCAGATCATGGCGACCGGCAACAAGCCGCCGAGCGTGCTTGCCGCCGACATCGTGCTGGCGACGATGCGCAAGGGCCGCCGGACAGGCTAGTCTTTGATGTTCTTTTCGACAGTTTCCATGAGCGGAGCATTGAGTCCAAGACTGCGCAGTTGTTGAAAGTCGGTGCGGATTGATTGCTTGAAGTCGGCTGCATCGGGACCTGAGATGAGACCCTGATAGATTTCAAGAGCTTGCTGCGTCTTCCCGGACAGCATCAAGGCATGCGCCTTGTTTATTTGCACCCAGCTCAGTTCGGGAAATGAAGGAATGACAAAATCTGCTATGCGAACAGCTTCGTCGTAGTCACGAACGAAAACGAATTTGTAGGTCAGGTCACCGAGAATCTTGGCCGCTTGAAATCTCGTTGCTGCCGGCATCCGATCTCCCGCGTTCGCAACCGCCATCGCTAAACGCACCACCCGCTGACATGATTGCTGTGCTTCCGACTTCTTGGACTCGTCGCTGGTTCGGTCGCCCGCCAGCCAGAGCACCACACAGTAATCCGCTTGATTCCTGGCTGCGTCGAAGATGCGGTTGGCACGCTGATTAACTGCCATTGCCTGTCGATACGAATCGGCCGCTTCCTGGAAGCGCTGGGATTGCGAAGTCCGTATCGCAAGCAGGAAGAGAACGTCGCCGATGTGGTCCTGTTCCATGGCCCAGTCGAGAGGCGAACTATCAATTGTCCATTCCTTTGTTGCCTCCGTGTAGGCCGCAAGCGCGGCTTCCAGGTCGGCTGTACCTGGGCGCAAGCGTCCCAGGCGTAGCCGTACGTTGCCCAGGTTCGTCTGGGCTCTTGCCCAGACCAGTCCGGATCGTTCCTGCGTGATCTCCTGGAGAGCTGCGCGATAGGAGATCGCCGCCTCGTCGAGCAGCTTTACCCCGGAGTCGTCCTTCGCAAGGTCGGACAGCGTGCCAGCAAGATTATAGGTCGTCGTCGCCCAGTCGTAAGGATATCGCTCCCTCGTCTTGACCGCTAGCGAAGCCCGATACGCGTCGATTGCGGAAGCGAGCATTTTCTGGTCGCCATTCCGGGTTGCCAATTTGGACAGCGCCGAACCTAGGTCATTCTGGATCGTCCCCCAGGCCGCCGGATCGCGCTCCCGGGTAACCTCCTGCAGAGCGAGATCGAAAGACTTCAAGGCCAATTCGAAGCTCTCGGTGCCGCTCTCGGTTTCGGCAATCCTCAGATAGGCGGCCGCAAGATTTGTCTGAATGCCGCCCCACTGCAGCGGAGCCTTCTCTCGCGAGCACTCCTTGAGTACTTCCTGGTAGGCGGCGATCGCCTCCTCCATTCGCCCGGACCCGGGAGAGCGCTCTTCGAGTTGGGCGAGCGCGCTTCCCAGGTTGCTTTGTATGTTGGCCCAGTCGAGAGGAGACTTGTCTCGCGTAATCACTTGAAGGGCATCGCGGTAAGCTTCAATGCTTTGGAGAAGGATGGGCTCGGCGCCACTGCTGCGTTGCGCAATTGTGTCAAGAGACAGGCCAAGATTGTGCTGGTTGCGGGCCCAGTCCCGAGCCATCTTGTCGCGAGGCAGCCGTTCCAGCAGCGCTCTGCGCCGCTCTATGGACTGGTGCAACGCCTTGTCGTCGCCGAACTCTTCGCCCTGCAGATAGAGCGCATCGGCCTCGCGCTCGAGATAGTCCAGCGCCTTGGGACTGTCGAATACGGGTGCATACATGTTGCCCGCGGAGGCAAAATGCGTCGCGGCTTCGACGTAACGTAACCGCGTCATGGCGACCTCGCCTCGGCTTGCAGCCGTTTCAGCAACATCGGCGGCGAGATTGCGGGTCGCATTGAGCAACGCTGCCCGTTGGAGGTCCTCGACCTTGGCGAGCAGGGCCTCGGCCCCGGCTAGGTCCCCGGTGTCGATGGCCTTCCGGGCATCGTTCTTCAGGGTGGAGGTCTCTGAAGAGTCCGTCGGCCTGGTGAGGGCCTGGTCTCTCAGCAGTTTGTATTGGCTGGCGATCTGCACCAATGTGGGTGCGAGCTGGTCCGGTGACAGGTTTGTTTCGCCCAAAATGAAGAGAGCCGAGCGAATTTGTCGTTCGTTCAGATCGAGCTTCTTCTGAAGTTCAGCGAGCCGGGTGATTTGTTCTGCGTTGAACTGCCTTAGGTCTGCATTGTTCTGCCTCAGGTCTGCATTATTCTGTTTCAGATCCTGGGCATCTTCCTTGTATTTCTTGACGAGATCATCGACGCCGATGTTGATCACGGAATTCACAATGTCGCGGCCGGCCGCCACACTTCCAAAGTTGGCCTGAACCTGAGCTTGGACGGTGTTCGCGATCAGAAGCGTGATGGCTACAACGACGAATGTGCCACGAAACATTGCTGCCTCATTGCTTACTGCTGCAATCTGAGTCTTTCGGTCCGTTCATCACGATGGTGGCGCCGCTGATGTTTCCGCCCGCCGCTACGCTGCCGCAGTTCGCGGAGACAGGCGCAACATCGTGGGCGGCTTGTTTGGGTTGCAGTTGGACGTAGGCCGTCCATAGGCCCGCTATGGCGACCACGGCTCCCCCGCCGAGCCAAGCCAGGACGTCCCGATTCTTCTTGACTAGAAAGAACCGCCAAAGCGTATCCATGGAGCATCCCCGTGGTTGGTTCTCGATCCAGCTCCCCATCCGGCTCACGCGCCGGCGGCTCTTATCCAGCTTCAATGGTATTGGTCAGTCCACGGTTTTCATCCCGCGCAAATTCTGCTGTGTTTCAATCTGTCGTTCTAATGATTAGTCGCACTCTATCTACAGTTTAGATGTGGTCTATGGCATTTTCAATGAGCAGTTTCGATCCTAGCAGGATGGTATGAAGCGTCGCAGGAGCCGCAACGAACAGTTCGCCTGGAGCGGCTAGCCAATCCCGCCGTCGACCTGAAAACACTGGCGCGTGATGCGCTGGCTCTCGTCGGAGGCGAGGAACAGCGCCATATTGGCGATGTCGTCGGGCGTCACCGCATCGGGAATGGCCTGGCGCGTGCGCAGCTCGGCGATGGTCTGCTCGTCCGGATACCACAGCCGGCGCTGACGCTCCGTGATCACCATCCCCGGCGCTATCGCGTTGACGCGGATGCGGTCGGGACCGACCGACCGGGCTAGCGAATTGGTGAAGCCGACGATCGCGGCCTTTGCCGCAGCATAGACCGGCAGCGCCGGCGCGCCGCGCATCCAGGCAATCGACGACATGTTGATGATCGATCCGCCGCCGCGCGCCTGCATCTGCGGCACCACGGCTTGAGCCGCAAAGAAGACGTGCTTGAGGTTGACGCCGATCGTCCAGTCGAATTCGGCGGGCGTCACCTCGGCCAGTACCTGGCGTTTATCGTTGGCGGCGTTGTTGACGAGGACCGCGGCATCGCCGAGCGATCCGTGGACCTGCGCCATGGCGCCGCGCAAGGCGTCGATGTCGAGGAGATCGCACGGCACGAACAATGGTACGGTGCCGGACGCCGCCGCCACCTCCGCGACCAGTGCTTCGCCGGCGCTCGCATCGAGGTCGAAGAAGGCAACGCGTGCCTTCTGGGCTGCGAAGGCACGCACGAAGGCGGCACCGATGCCGCTGGCGCCACCGGTGATCAACACCACGCGGCCGGCAAGGCTGGAATAGGTGGTCCTGGTCATGCGATCAGCCGCTCCGTTTCGGGGTCGAACAGGCAAATGCGCCGCGTGTCGAGCGCGAAGGAGGCAGTCGCCCCGGGCGTGGGCCGGATATCCGGCGTGATGCGCGCCAGCGCAGGCTCGCCGCCAAGCCGCAGCAGCACGATCGTTTCGGCTCCGGTCGGCTCGACCATTTCCACCGGCGCGTCGACGACGACGGGCGGATCGCCGGAAAACACGCGATTGCCCTCGGCGATGCATTCCGGCCTGATTCCGACCACCACGTCACGGCCGACGAAGCGCGCTGCCGCGTCGTATTGGCCAAGGCGGAGGCGGACCTCGTCCGGCCTTCCTGCGCCGATCACGGCCACAGGCCCGCCGGCATCGGCCTCGAGCCGAGCCGGCATCGTGTTCATCGGCGGTGAGCCCATGAAACGGGCCACGAACAGATTAGCGGGATAGCGATACACGGTATCGGGGTCGGCAAACTGCTGCACCACGCCCCGGTGCATCACGGCGATGCGCGTCGCCATCGTCATCGCCTCGATCTGGTCGTGGGTGACATAGATGATGGTGGCGCCGATGCGCTGATGCAGCCGCTTGATCTCCATCCGCATCTCGACGCGCAGCTTGGCGTCGAGATTGGAGAGCGGCTCGTCGAACAGAAAGAGCAGGGGATCGCGGACCAGAGCCCGACCCATCGCCACGCGCTGGCGTTGGCCGCCGGAGAGCTGCGACGGCTTGCGGCCGAGCAGCGGCTCGATCTGGAGCAGGCGGGCTACGTTCGCCAGTGCCTTCTCCTGTTCAGCCTTCGGTACGTGGCGGCATTCCATGCCGAAGGTGATGTTCTGGCGCACCGTCATCGACGGATAGAGCGCATAGGACTGGAACACCATGGCGATGTCGCGGTCTTTTGGCGGGATGTCGTTGACGACACGTCCGCCGATTTCCACGGTGCCTGCGCTCGGGCGGTCGAGCCCGGCGACGATGTTGAGCAGCGTGGACTTGCCGCAACCGGACGGGCCGACCAGCACGGTGAACTCGCCGCTCTCGATGTCGAGGTCGATCCCCTTCAGCACTTCCAGATTGGCGTAGCGCTTCGACAGGGAGCGAATGCTTAGTGCTGCCATGACAATCCAATCATTTCACGGCCCCGGCAGTCAGGCCGCGCACGAAATACCTGCCGCCGAGGAGATAGATCAACAAAGTGGGCAGCGCCGCGATGATCACCGCAGCGCTCTGTACGCCGTGCTGCGGGATATCTGCGATCGCGGCAGATAGCGCGATGAGGGCAGCCGTGACCGGCTGTTGCTGGCCGGTCGTGAATGTCACGCCGTAGAGGAACTCGTTCCAGATGTGCGTGAACTGCCAGATCACGGTGACGATCAGAATCGGAGACGAGAGCGGCAGAATGATGCGCCAGAAAATGCGGAAGAACCCGGCGCCATCGATGCGCGCGGCGCTGATCAGTTCATGTGGGATGGCGACGTAGTAGTTCCGGCAGAACAGCGTGGTGAAGGAGAGCCCCTGGATCGTGTGAATCAGCACGAGACCCGTCAGCGTGTTGATGAGACCGATATCCCGCAACACGATGGTCCAGGGAAGCAAGCGCATCTGCTGGGGAAGGAAGAGGCCAAGGGTCACGATGCCGTAGATCCAGCTATCGCCGCGAAATCGCCAGAGAGACACGGCGTAACCGGCGATAGCACCGAGCAGGGTAGAGAAAATCGTCGCGGGAATCGTGACGAGCGCGGAATTCAACATGTACGGCCGGAGGCCGGCGCAGGTCTCGGCGACGCAGAAACCGCTCCAGGCAACGGCGTAGTTGCTCCAGGCCCATTGTTTCGGCCAGCCGATCATCGAGGCCTGTGCGATCTCCTCGTTGCTACGGAGCGAGTTCAGCACGACAACAGCCAATGGCGCGAGCCATGCTGCAGCGATCGCCAAAACGAGCAGATAGATCAACATTCGGCTTGGTGCGAAGGCTCGATCACGCATGGGTCGTCCGCCGTCGCTCAAAATAACGCCACGCTGCATACGGCAGCAGCACCGCGAGAAGAATAAGCAACATGAGCACCGCCGCCGCCGCACCCCGGCCGAGCTGGCCACGTTGGAACATCAGATCGTAGACGACGAGTGCCGGCAGCTGGGTCGCGATTCCGGGCCCGCCGTTGGTGAGAGCGCGGACGAGGTCGAAGGCCGAAATCGCGAACTGCAGCTGGATCACGGCGACGGTGATGGTTATCGGCCATAGCGTCGGCAAGATGACCCGCCGATAGATCCGGATAGGTCCGGCGCCATCGATCTGCGCGGCCTTGATAATGTCCGCGTCGACGGAGCGAAGGCCGGCAAGGAACAGTGCCATGGCGAAGCCCGAAGATTGCCAGATCGCAGCGATGACAATGGTCCAGATCGCCATGTCGCGGTCTAGCAGCCAATCGAACCGGAACGAGGTCCAGCCGAGGTCGTGAGCGAGCTTCTGGATACCAAGGCCGGGATTGAGCAGCCAGCTCCAGACCGTGCCGGTGACGACGAACGACACCGCCAGGGGATACAGGAAGATGGATCGCAGCACGTTCTCGCCGCGAATGCGCTGATCGAGAAGGATCGCGAGCATGAGGCCGGTGATCAAGCTCAGCACCACGAAAGCGCAGCCAAACAACAGCAAGTTGTCGAACGCGATCTGCCAGTTCCGCGACGACAAGACCGCCGTGTAGTTGCGCAAACCCACCCAGCCCGAAACTGGGACAAGGGTGGAGGGCGTGAACGATACCCAGATCGTCCACAGCGAGAACGAGACGAGATGCCCCGCCGCCAGCAGCAGCGGCACCCAGATCATCAGGTATTCGGGCAGCCGGCGCACCAGGTCAGAGGTCGCCGGCCAGCCCGGCCGCGTCGCTGGAGAGACGGTGTCGGTCAACGCGCGCCCTCGACGGCCTCTGCAAGACGGGTGACCGCCTGCTCCGGTGTAACCGTCTTGTTCTTCACATACTCCGTGATCACGTCGATCATCGCTGCGGTCATGCCGTTTTCCTGCGCCATGTTGTGCGCGAGACTGAGGACCGCTTGATTGCTGGCGATAGCGTCTTTCAGGGCTGCTGCGGTCCGCCGTTGACCGTCCGACCAGCCTTCACCGGAAAGATCGACATCTGTGCGCACGGGTATCGATCCCGTGATCTGTGAATACATCGTCTGGATTGCTGGATCCATGACGAGTTGGGCCATCAGCGCCTGACCCGCCTGCAGATCTGGCTCCTTGCGCTGCCAGAATATGAAGGCATCGGCATTCAACAGGAAAACCGGCTTGGAATTGTCGCTCGGGCCCGGGGCGATGATGAAGTCGTCGAACTTGAAACCGGCATTGCGCAATACGCCCTGCGCCCAGCCGCCCATGATCATCATGCCCATGTCGCCGTCGATGAAGCGCTTCAGGTTGGTCGAAAAGTGCTGGGCGCCGACGTTCGGGTCCATCCAGTCGGCGATCTTGCGCACCTGTGCGAAGGCAGCCTTTATCTCGGGACCCTCCAAGGCCTTCTTGTCGAGATTCATGATGGCTGCGCGGTATGAGGCGGGACTGATGCCGGCCAGAGCGGCCTCGAATTTCTGTCCATCGTCCGGGCGCGTACCACCGTTGGCGATGGGATAGGCGACACCGCCCGCCTTCATCTTCTCGGCAAGGTCGTTGAAGTCAGCCCATGTGACGGGGATCTTGTCGGCCTTGGCTTTGTCCATCGCGCGCTTGGAGAGAAACAGCATGTTGGTGCTGTAGATCTGCAGCGGCAGTGCGATCCATTTGCCCCCCGGCTTATGCAATCGTGCAAGGTCTGGAGCGACGACCTTTTCGTAGCCGGCGGCGGCAACAAGGGCGTCGAGATTGACGGTTGGGGCAATCTTCGACCAGGCTGCAATCTCGGGACCTTTGAGCTGCGAACAGGCCGGTGGATCGCCGGCCATGATCTGAGCGCGCAGCTTGTTCATCATCTCGGTGGTGAATCCGGGGACCGGCGAGTGCTGCCAAATCCCGCCCTTCTCCTCGAATTTCTTGCCGAGCGCCGTGATGGCCGCCCCGTCGCTACCTGCGGACCATTGTGAGATCGCAGTCAGGCGCGGCTTGACCGCGCCTTGCGCGCGGGCAAATGCCGGGAGCGCAAGCGCGGCAGCAGATCCAGCGAGCAGACGGCGCCTTGTTGTCGTGATCGGCATGGCAAGTTCCTCCCGGTGTGAACTCTTTCGCGCGAGAGCCGCGCGGTATCAGGTATCTCAGGCGGCCTCGGTCGATGCGGCCGGCATGCCGCCGCGGCAAGCGAGGCAGAACGCCGCGAATGCCAGCGCCGCCCGCGGATCATTGCCATTCGACGGCGGCACGAAAGCAAGCGACACTTGCGCATCCTTGCGACCGCCCAACAGGCAGACGTCGATCCCGTCGACGAGAGCGTTGCGATCGTCCTCGATGAGAAGCGACGGCCAGCCGCTGATCGCGACGCCGTGGCATAGCTTCACGTTCAGCGTGTTGCCGATCGCGAGGCCAAGCCGAAACAGCCGCCGGCGCAACTCCTGCCGCACGCGCGGCGAAAGCGGCATTGCGGTCAGCCATTCGCTGCCGAGTTGAAGCAACTCGGCCTCCGCGACGCCAAGAAGCTCGGCCAAGGCTGGAAGCGACGTATAGGCCTCGACGCAGCCATGATGACCACAGCGGCAACGGGGTCCGTCGGGCTCGAACACCATGTGGCCGAGCTCGACCGGCTGGAGCGCATCGTCCTCGACCGGATCATCCATCCAGGTCCCCGCGACGCCCTGGCCGACGAAGACGAAGAGATGCGCGCCGCTGAATGGATAATTCTCCGTACGGCAGCGGTGAAAAATGGCGTGCGCGACCACCGAATTGGTGAACTCGACCGGCACGCCGGCAAACGTCTCGCCGAGCATCTCGCTGATACGCCCGACGTCGCAGGGAATGATCGGATTGGTCGATGCGCCGAACCGGCCAAGGCCCGGAATGGAGACGCCGATCTGCGCGAGGGGGATGCGCCGGCGCCGCGTCCAGTCGCGCAGCAATGTCATCGCCTCGCCAAACGCCCGGCCGACGGTCGCGACGGTCGGCGTCTTCGGTAGCGGCACGTGTCCGGTGTAGTGCAGCTCACCCGACAGGCCCCCAACACCGACGCTGAGACGCTGGGTGCTCAGCTCGAAGGCCGCGAGCGCGACCGAGCCGTCGAGCGACACGAGGCCCGTCGGGCCGCCGACATAAGGGGCAGGGCGCCGCACCTCCTCGATCAGGCCTTCGGCCTTGAGATCAAACAGAATGCGCGACAGGCTCGCTTCCGAGAGGCGCACGGCCCTGGCCAGCGGCGGGCGAAACGAGCCGCCCGACTGAAGCAGATGAGTCAAAATGGCAGCACGCGTCTGCCGCCGACTTCTCGGCTGCTCCGGCATTTCCATCCCTGTCGTTATTCTTACTTAGGGTAAGGATTTGCGCGCGGAGCGCTTCAACTGTCAAGGCACTTGCGGCTCGATGCATGGACTTGTTGTTGTGCGCGGCAGCAAGATGGGGAGCGGTCCAACCCGTTTCGTAGCGTGGGCAGAGCGAAGCGTGCCCACGCTGTCTATGCCGGTCGCGGAAAGATGGTGGGCACGCTCCGCTTTGCCCACCCCAAGGTGAGCGCCAAACAAAAACGGCGCCATCGCAGACGATGGCGCCGTTTCAAACGTCGTGAGGCTAAGACTTACTTCCGATCCTTGATCGCGACGTAGTCGCGCTTGGTGACGCCGGTGTAGAGCTGGCGCGGACGGCCGATCTTCTGCTGCGGATCCTCGATCATCTCGCTCCACTGGCTGATCCAGCCGACGGTGCGGGCGACCGCGAACAGCACGGTGAACATCGAGACCGGGAAGCCCATCGCTTTCAGCGTGATGCCCGAATAGAAGTCGACGTTCGGGTAGAGCTTGCGGTCGATGAAGTACTGGTCGCTGAGCGCGATCCGCTCCAGTTCCAGCGCCACCTTGAGCATCGGATCGTCACCATGGCCGGTCTCCTTGAGCACGGCGTGACACATCTTCTGCATGATCTTGGCGCGCGGATCGTAGTTTTTGTAGACGCGGTGACCGAAGCCCATCAGGCGGACTTCAGAGTTCTTGTCCTTCACCTTGGCGATGAACTCGGGAATGTTGTCGACCGAGCCGATCTCGGCGAGCATCGCGAGCGCGGCTTCGTTGGCGCCTCCATGCGCCGGGCCCCACAGGCAGGCGATGCCGGCGGCGATGCAGGCGAACGGGTTGGCGCCGGAGGAGCCGGCGATACGCACCGTCGAGGTCGAAGCGTTCTGCTCGTGATCGGCGTGCAGGATGAAGATCTTGTCCAGCGCGTCAGCCAGCACCGGGTTGATCTTGTACTCCTCGCACGGCACCGCGAAGCACATGTGCAGGAAGTTCTCGGCGAACTTCAGCGAGTTCTTCGGGTACACGAAGGGCTGGCCGACCGTGTACTTGTAGGCCATCGCCGCCAGCGTCGGGATCTTCGCGATCATACGCATGGAAGCGATCATGCGCTGCTTCGGATCGTTGATGTCGGTTGAGTCGTGATAGAACGCGGCGAGCGCGCCGACCGCGGCCACCATGATCGCCATCGGATGGGCGTCGCGGCGGAAGCCCTGGAAGAAGCGGGCCATCTGCTCGTGGACCATCGTGTGATGGATCACGCGGTCGTCGAAATCTTTCTTCTGTGCGGCGGTCGGCAGCTCCCCGAAGAGCAAGAGGTAGCAGGTCTCGAGGAAGTCGCCGTTCTCGGCGAGCTGCTCGATCGGATAGCCGCGGTATTCCAGCACGCCCGCGTCACCGTCGATATAGGTGATTTTGGACTGGCAACTCGCGGTCGAGGTGAAGCCCGGATCGTAGGTGAACAGGCCGGACTGTGCGTAGAGCTTGCCTATATCGATGACATCAGGCCCGACGCTGCCGCTATGGATCGGAAGATCGAAATTCTTGTTTCCGACCGTCAGTGTGGCGGTCTTGTTGCTTGGTTTTGCGTCCATCAGAGGTCCCCGATGTATGGTGAAACGGGCCGGACCCGGAAGGCCCCTAAGCAGATGTTGGGGCAGGCCGGATGTTCCAGAAGGTACGGGTGAGATGGGTATATTATTGCTGTGTGCGCTGCAAGATGGCGCCACGCATGGTCGACTTACGTCGTAGACTAGGCCTTGGCTTGGTCCTTGAGCCGGCCCAGGCTCTCCTGGCGTCCCAAGACGTCCAAAACCTCGAATATACCAGGCGACGTCGTTCGTCCGGTCAGCGCCGCCCGCAGCGGCTGGGCGACCGCGCCGAGCTTGAGACTATTTTCCTCGGCAAAAGCACGCAGCGCGGCTTCCGTGGCGGCGCCGCTCCACGTCTCGACTTTCTCCAGCGCGGAATGAAGCTGGCCGATCAGCTTGCGGTTTTCCGGCGTCAGCAGCGCCGCCGCCTTCGGATCGAGCTCCAGCGGCCGGTCGGCGAAGATGAAATAGGAGCTGTCGATCAGCTCGATCAGCGTCTTGGCGCGCTCCTTCAGGGCCGGCATGGCCTTCAAGAGCTGCGCGCGCGTGGTGTCATTTAACTTGGCCTTAAGCTCGTCGCGGCTGGGCACGACGTGGTCGAGCACGTCCTCGAACATCTTCACGAGTGATTGATCGTCGGCATTGCGGATGTAATGCCCGTTGAGGTTTTCCAGCTTGGCGAAATCGAAGCGCGCCGCGGCGCGGCCGACGCTGGCGAGGTCGAACGCGGCGACCATCTCCTCGGTCGAGAAAATCTCCTGGTCGCCATGGCTCCAGCCGAGCCGCACGAGGTAGTTGCGGAGTGCGGCCGGGAGATATCCCATGGCGCGGTAGGCATCGACGCCAAGCGCGCCATGGCGCTTCGACAGTTTTGAGCCGTCCGGGCCGTGGATCAGCGGGATGTGGGACATCCTCGGCAGCGTCCAGCCCATCGCATCGTAGATCTGCTTCTGGCGGGCCGCGTTGATCAGATGGTCGTCGCCGCGGATGACATGGGTGACGCCCATGTCGTGGTCGTCGACCACTACCGCGAGCATGTAGGTCGGATTGCCATCGCCGCGCAAAAGCACGAGGTCGTCAAGGTTCTCGTTCTGCCAGACCACGCGGCCCTGGACCTGGTCCTCGATCACGGTCTCGCCGGTCTGCGGCGCGCGCAGCCGGATCGTCGGCTTTACGTTGCTTGGAGCCGTCGCCGGATCGCGGTCGCGCCATAGGCCGTCATAGAGGCGGGTGCGGCCTTCCGCGCGCGCCTTCTCGCGCATCGCGGTGAGCTCCTCGGCGGTGGCGTAGCAGCGATAGGCCTTGCCGCCGGCGAGCAGCTGCTCGGCGACCTCGCGGTGGCGGGCGGCGCGGCTGAACTGATAGATGACGTCCCCATCCCAGCCGAGCTCCAGCCATTTCAAGCCGTCGAGAATGGCGCCGATCGCAGCCTCCGTGGAGCGCTCCCGGTCGGTGTCCTCGATCCGGAGCAACATCTTGCCGCCGTGCTTCTTCGCATAGAGCCAGTTGAACAACGCCGTGCGGGCGCCCCCGATATGGAGGAAGCCGGTCGGCGAGGGAGCGAAGCGGGTGACGACGGAATCGGTCATTCTTGGCAGGGCCTATGCATTGGGAGGCGGTGGTATATAGCAGGACCGGGGCATAACTAAAGCCCGGCAGCGGACCGCTTAAGGCCTTGGCTCAGCGTCCCGAATTTGGCAGAAGGGCCGCTGATTTCCCTACAGGATTTTCGTAATGACAGAACCGGTGGCGACTGAGGTTGGGCGCGATTTCATTCGTGACATCATCCAGGCCGACCTCGATCAGGCCAAATACAAGGAGATTGTGACCCGGTTCCCGCCGGAGCCGAACGGTTATCTCCATATCGGCCACGCCAAGTCGATCGCGCTCAATTTCGGCATCGCCCAGGAGTTTCCGGGCCGCTGCCATCTGCGCTTCGACGACACCAATCCGGTCAAGGAAGAGCAGGAATATATCGATTCCATCCAAGCCGACGTGCGCTGGCTCGGCTTCGACTGGGGCAAGAACCTGTTCTTCGCCTCGGACTATTTCGACCGCCTCTATGAATGGGCGGAGCAACTGATCCGCGACGGGCTGGCCTATGTCGACGACCAGACCCAGGAGGAAATTCGCGTTGCGCGCGGCACGCTGACCGAGCCCGGCAAGAATTCGCCCTTCCGCGATCGCAGCGTGGATGAAAACCTCGACCTGTTCCGCCGCATGAAGGCGGGCGAATTCCCCAACGGCGCGCGCGTGCTGCGGGCCAAGATCGACATGGGTGCGGGCAACATCAACCTGCGCGACCCCGTGCTGTACCGCATTCTGCATGCGCATCATCCGCGCACCGGCACCAAGTGGAGCATCTATCCGAGCTACGATTATGCCCACGGTCAGTCGGACGCCATCGAAGGCATCACGCACTCGATCTGCACGCTGGAGTTCGAGGATCACAGGCCGCTCTACGACTGGTTCATCGAGAAGCTGCCGGTGCCGTCGAAGCCGCACCAGTACGAGTTCGCGCGGCTGAACCTGACCTACACGCTGCTGTCCAAGCGCGTGCTGACCCAGCTCGTCCGCGAGGGGCATGTCGCGGGCTGGGACGATCCGCGCATGCCGACCATGGCGGGGATGCGCCGCCGCGGCGTGCCCCCGGCGGCCCTTCGTGAATTCGTCAAGCGCATCGGCGTGGCCAAAGCCAACAGCGTCGTTGACGTCGGCATGCTCGAGTTTTGCATCCGCGAGGAGCTGAACCGCACGTCGCAGCGGCGTATGGGGGTGCTGCGGCCGCTGAAAGTGGTGATCGAGAACTACCCGGAAGGACAGGTCGAGGAGCTCGAGGCGATCAACCATCCCGATGATCCCAGCGCCGGCACGCGCAAGATCACGTTCGGCCGTGAGCTCTATATCGAGCAGGACGATTTCATGGAGAACCCGCCGAAAAAGTTCTTTCGGCTGTCGCCGGGCAACGAGGTGCGGCTGCGCTACGCCTATTTCGTCAAGTGCACCGGCGTGATCAAGAACGATAACGGCGAGGTGGTGGAGCTGCGCTGCACCTACGATCCCGCGACCAAGGGCGGCAACGCGCCCGACGGCCGCAAGGTCAAGGCCACCATGCACTGGCTGTCGGCGGCAGCGTCGAAGCCGGCCGAAATCCGCATCTACAACCAGCTCTTTGCGAACCCGAGCCCGGACGCCTCGAATTTTGCTACCGATCTCAATCCGCAGTCGCTGGAGATTCTCGCTGATGCGCGAGTCGAGGCATCGGTTGCCGAGAGCAATTCCACCGAGCCAATGCAGTTCGAGCGCCAGGGCTATTTCATCCGCGACAAGGACTCGACGCCCGGCAAGCCGGTATTTTCCAGGACCATCGGTTTGCGCGACACGTTCGCGAAGGAAGTCGCCAAGGGATGACGAGGGTTGAGGGACGACAATGAGCAACGAAGCCGACGCCATCGTATCCGCCATCATCGCGAAATGGCGCGCCGGCTTCGCCACACTCGATGCGGCGGCGCTGTCATCGCTTTATGCGAAGAACGCGTTCTTCTTCGGCTCCAACCCGAAGCTCTACCGGGGCAGGGGCGGCGTTGCCGATTATTTCAACGGTCTGCCGCGCTGGCGCAGGCCGAGCGCAGTGTTTTCCGAGGTGAAGTCGGTGCAGGCAGGTCCTGACCTGATCAATATGGCCGCAACCATCTCGTTCGACCTTGCCGGCGAACGTCCCGATTTCTCGGTCAAGATGAGCTGGGTCATCATTCGCGAGGACGGCGACTGGAAGATCGTCAATCACCACGCCTCCTCGCAGGCGCCGCTGATCTGACGAGCGGGGGGCACACGGCTTCGTCATTCTCGTGAGAGAACGAACATGCGCCCCGCGCGTTGGGGTGGGTCCAACAAGGAACCCACCATGCAGAACATCGCAGAGCATATGGAAGTCATCGGTGCCGACGGCGTCCACGTCGGCACCGTCGACAAGGTCGAAGGCAATCGCATCAAGCTGACCAAAAAGGACAGCGGCGAGGGCAGCCACAAGGGCCATCATCACTTTATCGACAAGGGCCTCGTCGCCGATGTCGAGGGCAACAAGGTCCGGCTGTCGGCCAAGGCGGATGTCGCCGTGACGATGGAAGAGGAAAAGTAGCGGCTCGGCCCTTTCGTTCCTGATCCGTACCGCTATCCGCCCGCCTGCACGTTCCGGTAGCTTCGGCCTTCGTTGCGTATCGTCAGGTGCAGGGAATGGCGGAGCCGGGCCGGCCGGTACGGTCGCAGGGGATCGCGGGGACTTGGCCCGCGGGCCGCGTTGCGTCCGCGGGCGGCCTTGCGCCTGCGGGTCTCGACCTCTGGACATCGCTGGTCGAGATCCTGCGCGCATGGGTACGCGCCGAGGCTGGCGCCGGGCGGCTGTTGCCGTGGGTGCCCGTGGCTTTCGGCTGCGGCATCGCGCTTTATTTCTCCGCCGATCATGAGCCGGTGCTGTGGGTCGTTGCCACGACCGCCGTCGCGCTCATGCTTGGCGCGGCTCTGTTGCGGCGGAGCCGGCTGTTCGCGCCGGCGATTATGATCGCGGCGGTCGCGGCCGGCTTTACCGTCGCGACCTGGAAGACGGCGCGCATCGCCCACCCGGTGCTGGCAAAGTCGCTCTACTCGGTGTCGTTGTCGGGCTTCGTCGAGGCTCGCGACATCCGCGAGCGCACCGACCGTTTCGTGCTGCGCGTTACCGCGATGGAGGCGCAGCGCAGCGACGTCAGGCTCGAGCGCGTTCGCCTGTCGGTCCGCAAGGGCACCGCGCCGGAGGTCGGCAGCTTCGTGCAGTTGAAGGCGCGGCTGATGCCGCCGCTCGCGCCGGTGCGGCCCGGCAGCTACGACTTTTCGCGTGACATGTTCTTCCAGGGCATCGGAGCCTCCGGTTTTGCAATGGGCGCAATCACGGTGGCGGCGCCGCCTGAGACTGGCGGCTTGCGGCTGCGTTACGCAGCCTTCATGCAAAGCCTGCGCGATGCGATCGACGCGCGCATCCGCGCCACGCTCGACGGCGACAGCCGCGCGATCGCGACTGCGCTGCTCACCGGCCGGCGCGATGCGATCACCACGCCCGTCAACGACGCGATGTTCATCTCCGGCCTCGGTCACGTGCTCTCGATCTCCGGTTATCACATGGCAGTCGTTGCCGGTGTCGTGTTTTTCGCGGTGCGCGCGCTGCTGGCTCTGATCCCGGGACTGGCGGCCGGCTTCGCCATCAAGAAATGGTCGGCGGCCGCGGCACTGGTCGCCGCTGCGTTCTACCTGCTGCTGTCGGGCGCGGAGGTCGCAACGCAAAGATCGTTCTTCATGACTGCAGTGGTGCTGATCGCGGTGATGGTCGATCGCCGCGCCATCACCTTCCGCACGCTGGCGGTGGCCGCCCTGATCGTGCTGGCAGTCGCGCCGGAGGCGCTGGTGCATCCGAGTTTTCAGAGCTTCTATGCTGATGGTCTAGGTAGGGACCGCGCGGCCTGAATACTCAACGACTTCAACGACCTGGTAGACTCATGTTGACGTCGCGCCCAGAACAAAAACTGCTCAAAACGGGGCAAAAACCCCGGATTGGCGGCGCAGAGTCCCGGAAAAAGTACCGGAATGGTTCTGGGTGTTCTGTGTGCGTTCGAGAAGGCCCGGCGCCGGGTTCGGGCCGCCTGCCCGAACACAAGCGCAGGGCCTAATTTCTTTGGCCGGAGCCCTGCACACTTTGCGCCCCCGGCCGCCATATATCTTGCTTCTCCCAGTGATTTTGGAGCGGCCCGTTTAGCGGCGGGCCGCGAGAGTCGTACTGCTAATTTGAACCCACTCAATGGAGGAACGTCATGGGCAATCGAGCAAAACGACGGGCGTGGGTGCATCGAGTCATGTCCGACCCGCGCCTGACAGAAAGCCACAGGCGGCTCGCCCTGACCGTCGCCGAGATGGACCGCCGCGGATTCACGTTCTGCGAGTTAGACGGCGAACTCTTTTTCGAACCGAAAGAGCACTACGCGGCGAGCCTCAAATAGCCATTCCGCCGGCTCGCCTCCCAACCTCCAGGAACCACATTCTTGAAAATCATTGAATTCAGACCCTCCCGCAGTAGCGGGAAACAACTTGGCACGTTTGACGCCGAGATAGCTCCCGGTGTGCGGGCTCTCGATCTTAGTCTGATCCGCAAGCCTGACGGCTCCTATCGGGTATTCGGCACGAACGTCCGGCTTGATATCGGCGTTGCGAACGATCTCGCCAGAGCAGCGGTAGCGATGGGGGGCAGTAGCCGTGGCGGACAATAAGATCCACAAGACGGGCGGCTTGCTGGATCAATACAACCTGCTTGGCGCCATCATCGACTCGCATTGGGCAACGCGCCTCGACCATAAGGTGGCGCGCCATGTCATCGACCGTTACTACCCGAAGCATGGTAACGGACGCGCCAGCCTCCGCTATCTTGAGCGGGCCACGGGCTCCAGCCGTTCCAATATCACAACATCCCTGCGTCGATTGGCCGAGAACGGTGCAATCATTATCACTCGCCAAGGGCAGGGAACCCGGCCAACCGAATATGCCCTCAACTTTGATTTGTCTGCCAGTGTACCTGTGGACGTGACCTCTACCGATGATGTTCCTAGCGGTACTGTGGATGTGACCTCTAGTGGTCACGCAGACAATACCACTAGCAACTCTAGTGTACCTGTGGACGTGACCGAATCCTATCTACTGAATCCGGCCTACAAGGCCGAGATACAGATAGATAGAGTTGACCCCACCGCGCCTACGGCGCCGCCGCTTGCGGATGGCCTTGCGGCCACCGCTGCGGGCGGGACGGCGGTGGAAGAGCGCGCGCCCGCCAAGCCGACGTTTGAGCTTTGCTACCGCACCTATGCTTTCCTCAAGGGCAAGAAGGAAGCAAAGGCGGCATGGGATGCGCTCCCAGCCGAGGTGGACCGCACTGCCGTGATCAAGGCCGCCGCAGCATGGCAGGCGTCATGGGAGGCCCAAGGTAAGCCGGATGCGCCGCGATACGCCCTGGCGCGGTGGTTGAAGGATGAGCGCTATGATGAGGACGCGCCGAAGGGCTACGAACCGAGGGAACGTACGGCCAAGCCTGCCAAGGCCAGCCCCACAACATCAACCACTGCAAAGCCCGCCAAGCCAGCCGTGCGCACCACCGTGCGCCTAACGTCAGCAGACGTTGTGAAGGCGGGAAGCACCACCGAGTTGCGGATTACTGCAACGGACAGTGACGGCTTTAAGCATGAGCGTATCCTGTTGTTGGAGGACGACGACGCAGAGTCGCAATTCGAGGGCCAGCGCCAATTCGCCAGGCTCGTGCATGCGGCCGGCCTTGAGCAAATCGAGGACGGCGCGGAGCTACTGGGCCGTACTGTCATCCTGACCGGGAACAACGACGCATTCGCAGCACCGACAACCCGGCCCGACGACGAGCCGCCGCTGCCAACCAAGCCCGAGCCGGTGAGGTACGCAAAGCCCTCCGCCGCACCACCGGTGTCGCGTGCGCGCGAGCTAACCCCCGCTGAGGAAGCGGAGCGCGCGGACTATGACGCTTGGTACGAGGCCAGCCTTAGGGACGACGCCGCATGATCGGGTAGGGGCCATCGCACTCTCTCCCACCACCCGCCAGGGACCGACGCCCCCAAGTCCCCTTCCATATGGCCAAAATGAAAACCCAAACATGGTCCGGGGTAGGGCCATCTCAATCTCTTGCACCATCGGCCACCCACGCCGGCCGTCTAAATCCGCAACCACAATCGCCCCGAAAAAAGGTTCCTGATTATTCGATCGGCGCGCAGATGCCGACGCTCAAGGCCAAAACGGCCAGGTACGTCACGTTATGAGAGCCCACATATGACACCCGCCAACGACAACGACCAACCCATCGCAGCCGACCGCATCATCGAGACTCGCCCGCGCCCTGACGAGCTCAACCGGATTCTCCATCTCCGCTTTCCAGGTTACGGGCCGGCCTATGGCGTCCAGCTCGACGAAGCAGCTCGGAAGACGTTCAACGCGGACCATTCTAAATGGTTGGGCTTGGACGGCCGCTGGCATCCGTGCGGCGAGCAATACCGCCAGCCTCGGGGCAAGCGCCGTCAGCCAAAAGCAAATGATGCGCTGGCGCATCATTTCGAATCAAGCGAAGCCGCCACCCAACCCGTGCGCGATGGGTGGATATTCACCGAGGCTGTGGCCTGCCGGTGGCGCGAATACGCGCCGGCCGTTGCTGAAGGCGCGCTGGATATCGTCGGCAAGGTAGTCCCGGCGACGTCTGGCAGCCGCCTGATGCAGTTTGGCGCGGTGGAGGACGCCATCATCCGCGCCATAGACGCGAAGCGTCTGCTGGCCGCTAATGACAATGTGCCGACGGAGATTCGCCGAAACCGGCCGAGCCTAAGGCAGGCTGCGTAAATCCAGATTTCGCCATAGTTGGGAACGTATCACGTTGAAGGCCGCAGCGATGCTGCCCGACGTGACGTGCACCTCCAGCGCCGGTTCGATCCCAGCGCACCTTTTTTTACCGGCCTGAGCCGTGAAGCCGCTGCATGCGGCATATCCCTCACCCCTCTAATTGCAAATCCTAAATCGGAAAGGATGGCGGCCACCATGGCCAGTTTGAATGACGCACTTGCTGCAATCGAGCAGCACCTCGCGTTTCCACGCTCAAGATGTGTGGGCGTCGCACGCCGATTGCAGGAGGCTGGGCAACTGCCGATCCGGCATGTTGCGGGCCGGTTATGGGCCAACAGCAACGTTTTGACGTTGAGCGCAGGCTAGCGCCGGGTAGGGGGAGGGGTGTTCGCTCGTTCTCCCAGATCGCGCGCTGCAGACCGGCGCCCTCCTGCAGCGCGCGTGGGCGCTGCCCCAGCGTTTTAAAAATTATGGAAGTCATCATGGCCACACCAAAGCCACCTGACCACCTATCGCGTGCAGCTAAAGCCTGGTGGCGCCAGGTCCACTCCGATTACGACCTGGATGACCACCATCGCCACCTACTGCGATTGGCCTGCGAGAGTTTGGACCAATCTGAAGAGGCGCGTGCAGCCATTGCGGAGCACGGCGCGGTGGTTTTAGACCGCTTCAACTGCCAAAAACCAAGCCCGTGGGTTGATATTCAGCATAAAGCGCAGAACCGATTCCGGATTCTTTGCCGGGAGCTTGGGCTTGATGTGCAACCGGGCGACGGGCCTCGAATGCCGAGGGATGCGTCCTATGGAAACCGCAGATAAATGCCGGTTCGCAAGCGCAACAACAAGCGACGCAACACGGGCACGCTCGACGATTGGGAGTGGGCGCTCGAAATGGGCTGGCCCTGCACAGGCGATTTGGATGGAATCTGCGAACTCGACGAGACCGGCCATCCTGACCGAGAGGCGGCGCGCGACGCTTGGCAGAGGTTCGGGGCGGAGATCATGACCAGATGGCGCGCGGAACATCCGAATGGTTCGCGGTATGCCTGCTGGGGACTCGAACAGTTCGGCGAGCCGACCTGATGCCCGCGCGGTCGAGACGAGATCGGCGGCGCAGAACGTCGCACATAACCAGCGAGGCCGTTGCCCTATTTCGGCAGGGCATTCGCGCGCCTCAGGACCAGGCCATTAGGAACGCACTTGCAGCGACTCTCGGCCGCTCGAAATTCCGGGCCAGCCCGCTAGATCGAGTGCCGCGATCCTTGCTCGGCTGCGACACCGAGCCGGTTGAGGTTGTGCTGGGGCTTCGGGCGGAGCTGCTGAAGGATATCGGGGAGAAAGTCACTTGACCTTGCGGACCAAACCAAAACGCAACCCCGTTCTGCATTTGGTAATGCCGGGCCTTGAGGTTGCGCGCGAGATGCCGCTGCCGCGCGAGACCGTGACCGCTTTCCTGCGGCGCTCTGGTTGGGCAACGCGAGACCGCAAGTATGGCTGGCAGTTCCGCAAGGGCCTGCCGACTATCCTTGAGATCAATGGCGAGGCGGTGCTGCGCAAAGACTGGCGACGTCGGCGCATTCGCGCCAGCGACTCTGTGCGCTTGGTGTCCTATCCGCTCGGTGGGGGCGGCGGCAACTCGGCCAAGCAGGTCATTGGCTTGGTGGCGTTGGTCGCGGTGGCCGCGTTTGCTGGTCCATTGGGTGGTGTGATTGCAAGCGCTCTCTCGCTTTCGGCAGGTGTAGGCACCGTCATCGGCGCGGGCCTCGCCATTGGCGGCTCGCTGCCGGTTAGCGCAGTACGGATGGTCAGTTTTCATTTCGAGGGTATTTATTAATGTCGGCAGCTAATATCGTTGTGGGGTCAGACGGTGCGCATCTCATTTCAGATGCGCTGGTTTGGAATGTCGAGGACCAGACGATCACCGCACTCTGTAACAAGGCGATCCTGCTCCCGCAATTTCAGGCCGCGGCAACGATCCGCGCCGAGCAGTTTGTTGTTTTCCAGGCCGTGTCGCTCGCTTTGTCGACGATGACTGCAAGCGGCTTTGACGAGTTCAAGGGCGCTATCGGGCCGACGCTGATGGAGCTGAATGATCGGATGGCCGCAATGGGCGCAGCAAGCCCGTTCGAGGTATCGGTCGCGGGAATTTCGGAACAGCATGGTCCCTCCGGTTTCCGGATCACGACGCTGCAGGCCGGCGACGAGCACCTCGAACCATGGCGGGTGATTGACATGCCGCGCGGGTTTAATCCGTGCCCGTGCAACACCGAGGCGGATGAGCAGGAGATCCGGGTTGCATTGGCCGCTGCGCCTCGAAACCTTGAGAGCCACGCAATTGCGGCGCTGAAAACGCAGCGTGATATCGCTATCCGGGACTTCGCTGAGGGCCGGACTCCGTGTTGGGTGGGTGGCTTCGCGCAACTGACGACAATCGCCACCAACGGCATTAGCACGCGGATCATTCACCGCTGGCCGAATGATGTTGTCGGGGCGAAGTTGGCGGCGTGATTCTCGGAGGTCGAGGTCGCGCTCGAATTGCGGGCGCAGCTGCTGAAGAATATTAGAACAGAGATTTGAAAATGACTGATCTCCACAACATTCCATTGGATCCGACCGAGCCGCCACCAGGTGCGGTCGACGGTTTCGTTTTCAGGCCGGTCGGAAGTGACGTCGTGCAGGTCTGGCAAAAAATCAACGGCCAGCACATGCGCATTGACGATGCAACTGCACCTTCTGAAGGGAAAGCATCAGAATGACTGCTCTCTATAGCTACTCGACCGGCACCGTCTCTGTTGCGGCAGACGGAACCACTGTCACCGGCGTCGGCCCGATCTGGACCGGCACCAATGCCCGCCCTGGCGACATTCTACAGATCGGCGATTTCCAGTCGATCATTACCGACGTCACCGACATGACGCATTTGGTCATCCCGCCATGGGGCGGCGGCGTGCAATCGGCCGCTGCCTACAAGATTTGGCAGGTCTCGCCACAGCGATTTGCAGGCGCACAGGCGATGCAGAGCGTCAACGACCTGGTCGCGGCACTCGACACGTCGGGTTTTTTCGTTTTCGTTGGCACGACTGAAACAGTGCCTGACCCGTCGCTCGGCGATGACGGCCAGTATGCGTTCCAGCCAACAACCGGCAAGACTTGGGCGAAGGTCGCTGGTGTCTGGACGTTCCTCGGTATCTACAAGGCGTTCCAACTCCTCGGGGCGTGGTCTGGAGTCACCGCCTACGCGGCAGGCGATGTCGTGACGCTGAGCGGATCGAGTTACGTGTGCGTGCTCGACCATACCAACCACACCCCGCCGAACGTGACCTATTGGCAATTGCTGGCGAGCAAGGGTGACACTGGCGCCACCGGATCGACTGGCGCGGCTGGAACCAATGGCACTAATGGCGCCGGCTACGGCGGCACCTCGACAACGTCGCTGGCGATCGGTACGGGCTCCAAGGCGTTCACGACGCAGGCGGGACTTGCCTATGCCAATGGCGCGCGCGTGCGGGCCAGCTCGGCGGCGAATACGTCCAATTGGATGGAAGGTCGCGTCACCTATAGCGGCACGACGCTGACCATGACCTCGGACAAGGTTGGTGGCAGCGGCACGCTGGCCGACTGGAATCTCAACGTTGTGGGCGAGCCTGGCGCCGGCGATCTGTCGAGCGCCAACAACCTATCCGACGTGGCGAGTGCAGCGACGGCCGCGACCAATCTTGGCGTGGTCCGCTATGCTGCTGCGCAATCGTTGACGGCGGCCAATAGGACGCAGGCTCGATCTAATATCAGCGCTGCACTCCGCGGGCAGCTTTGGGGGCTTACTCTCTCGGCCGCGGGAGGCAATGGAACGGCTGGCATTGCAGCGGGCGAGGCCGCAGACTCGACCGCCGCAGACCTGATGGTGCTTGCATCGGCTATAACCAAGACGACATCGAATTGGGCGGTCGGCTCCGGCAACGGTGGCATGATGACCAGCGCGCTGGCGGGAAATTCTTGGTACAACGCATGGCTGATCAAGCGCCCAGACACGGGCGTCGTCGATTTCGTTTGGGATCTCGTTGCTAATGGCTCGACAAACATCTCGTCGTTGGCGTCGGGTGCTTATACAGAGTTTCGCCGCATCGGCTGCATGAAGACGGACGGCTCCAATTTTTGGGTAGCGTTCACGCAGGTCGGTGACAAGTTTTTATGGGCGGTGCCGACGCAGGATGACACCAGCGCGGTAGGCACGACGGCTGCGCTTGTCAGGCTCAACGTGCCGCCGGCTCAAGTCGACGCTGAGATTTTCGGCCTAGGCGTCAATACGGCGTCCGGGACCACCTGGGCGATCACATCACCTGACCAGACAGATACCCTCCCTTCTACCGCGTTCTTCACCGGCATCGTAGGGGCCGCCAGTGTCAACGTGACCTATTCGCAGACGGTGAGAACGAACGCGTCGGGGCAGATCAGGAAGCGCGCAAGCGCCGCTAGCACGACCATCTACATCAACACATTCAGTTGGATTGATCGACGCGGCCGGGATGCCTAATGCCTGCCGGTTCGATCGTGTCTACGGCTAACTCGCCGACCCGATCACTCTGTGTCGGACACCCCGTCCAGCCAATCCTGTTCGGTCGCTAAGGCGGACCACGCCTGCGCCATTCGCTTGTAACGGAGTGCCGCCTGCGCGTTGGTCGCCTCTTCGGCGAGTTGCAGGCAGTTCTGAGCATTCTCGCGAAATTTATCTGACGTTTTGACCATCTGAAGTAACGGGCTTCCGGTGGGTTCGTTCCGACCGATTACGTGAACCATCACCCTCCACGTCACATTCATTAGGGAAGTAAATTGTCCCAACGACCTCGTCGTTCAGCTCGGCGCAAGGCCGGTCCCAAATCACCCGCGTGTCGGGTCTGCGGTGGCTGCGAAGGCGCTTTCCACTCGGGGCGTCAGTGCAGCCGTCTGATCTTCTTTTTGCGCTTAGCAGTCGCCTTCTTAATCTGCCCTCGCAAGCGAAGGATTTCTGCCCATCGAGCCGCGATCTCCGGGTCGAATGGTGCCCATGCCGGCTTGCCTTTTTGACGGTTGCGCTTCGCCATGTTTGCAGCCTAGCGGCTGCAACCGGCGCTCGCGCGATCATTCCGTCGTTAAGCTTGATGGGCGCGTGCCGGGTTAATTCTGGAACCGCACGCGCGGAGGTCGTTCGACGATGACGATTACCGCTGATGCCCCAGACCAATTCCTAAATACAGCGCCTTCTGACGCAGCGAGCCCTCGGTTCGCTTCGTCATCTTGGCTATTTTTACGACTGGTGTCCTAGCCTTCGAGTGCGCCTTGAGGTCCTTGATATCGCCATTTGTCCACTCGCGGCGAACAGTCTTCTTCGTTTTCTTAGCCAACGCGGCGCTCCTTCATTGATAGGAGCGCCGTCTAACACATAGCGCGCGGTACGCAAACCCAGGGCGACCGCAGATTTAACCTCGCCTTCACTTACAGGATAGCAATGTCAAATGATTTAGTCGTTCAGCTCGGCGCAAAGCTGGACCAATTCGCCAGCGATATGAATCAGGCCGGCGACATGGCGGACAGCGCCGTGAGCCGGATTGAGCAGTCGTTTGCGAACATCAACCCGACTGCGGGCGGCTTTGCGTCGCTCGGTGTTGCTGCCGCTGGCGTTACCGGCCTGGTTGGCGGGCTGTTGGCTGCGCTTACCAAGGTCAACGGCGAGCTTGCCGACCTACAAAAGAATGCTGAGTATACCGGCCTAACCACAGAGCGATTCCAGAAGATCCAATTTGCGGCGGGGCAGGGCGGCGTTTCTTCCGAGAATTCAGTCAACGACCTCCGCAAAGTTGCTTCGTTGCTGTCTGACGCCAGGGAGAACGAAAACTCCCTGACGAAACTACTTGATGCAAACAACATCAAGTACAAGGACCGCAACGGCCAGGTCATCAGCCTAAACCAGCTTTTGCCTATTGGCATCGATTTGATTAACAAGTTTGGGTCCATCCCAGAGAAGACCAAAGCAGCGCAGATGCTTGGTCTTTCCGAGAGTTGGGTTGAAGCAATTCGCAACGGCAGCAAGTCGTTTGAGGACATCGCTCAGGGAGCCGAAGCGGCAGGCGTCATTATCGACGGTGCCACTGTTGCCAAGGCGGCCGCGTTCGATCGCGCGTGGAACCAGTCCAGTGCGCAACTTGCCGCGCAGTTTAAGTCAGTGACTGCAGATATTGGTGGTTGGTTGGACGACCTGATCGATAAGGCCAACGACCTGGTAAAGACTGCGCTTGCCTCGCAGAACGTTCAACCTGGCAGCGGTCAGGAAACTTTCAATCGCTGGGCGGACGCAGCGGACATCATGCAGAAGGCCATGCGGGGCTTGCCGCAAGACGTCGACCAAATCACCCGCGCAATTGAGCATCTGAACGCCTCGGGGAAGCCCGAGAATCTTGAGATTGTCGCAGGCCTGGAGCTTATCCGCGCCAAGGCACAACTCGCCGCAGAGATGTTGAAGGCGGCCGGCGAGGCGCAGTCGAAAGTTGAATTCCCAGGTGGAGTTCCGCTGCCTGGTGCCCGGCCGGCGGCAGCCAACAATGCCGACCCCAATGCTGCGCACTTACCAAAGCGCAAGGACGGCGAAGAGGCCGCAAACGCATACGATCGCGCGACGGAATCCCTGAATAAGTATGTCGTCACGACCAACGCTGGAGCTGAGGCGCAGGGTAAGGGGGCGGGGGCCATTGCGGCGGCTCGCCGCAGCTCGGAGGTTCGGAAGTGAGTGCAATCAATGGGTACGTTCGAAGTGACGCTGCGTTCCTGCTTACAGATGGCCTTTCGTATGTTGAGGGAATCCCACAGGATGTGAATCTCAATAAGACTCATCGCCTGCACGGGTTGAATGCCGTACTGTCAGCCACTGGTCCGGCACAGCTCGGCGAATGGATGTCGACCCGCCTGGTGTACAAGACGTTTGACGATTTGATCGAAACTGCCGATTGGCAAATCAAACACTTCTTTCATCGCTACGCGCGCGAATTCTGCAATAACGACGCGGTGTCCTGTGTTGTGCTGGCAGGCTGGCACGAAAAGGAAGATCGTCCGGCGATATACTCTCTTGAGCTAGAGACGGCCGACTCTCCAAAAGCATTACTCGTCAAAAAGAATGCCGGGTTGTTTGAGGAAAAGCACGTCGCGGTCAGTTTGCGAGAATTATCAATCATCGCGATGCCGCCGCCATCGCGTGAGGAGTTTCGAGATGCAGGCTTTGATCTGATTGCCGACCCGGAGAAGGTCAATCCTGAATCCTATCTGCTGCACTGCATGGAGATTCAGCGTCGCAAACGCTTCGATGGACGCCATGTTGTCGGCGGCCTGGCCGTATTGGCAACGATCACAGCCACAGGCGTCGAGCAGCAAGTCGTGCACGTGTGGCCGGAAGATCAACCCGGCAAGCGCATTGAACCGGCACCGATTGATTGGTCCGCATGGCGTGCGGAGCGCGCGGATGCGTCTACGTGGTCGCCTGTCGCAGCCGCAGCGGGAGCGGCTATCACGGGGCCAGGACGTTGACATAGGACGAATAGGTGATAGTGTTCTCGATATGTTCCGGTTGAGCTTTGACGAAAATTCCATCTTTTGGTGCACGGTGCTGAGGGATGGAATAGATGTTACTCGAAAACCTGAAGTTAAATCGGATTTCCGTACACGAGGTTTTTCGGAGGGGGGCAGATAAGCGGCGCCTAGAGCCGGTGTGTGCCGACCTACTTGAACAGTTGCCGGAGAAGGCAATCGACCAGTTCAAGCTTCGGATCACGGAAGCTTTGTCAGCTGAGGCGAAGAGTCTTCAGATGCAGATCGCAAAGCACGAGGCCGGGAGCCATCTCCACAACGTGGGCGAACTCCTCGACGCGACTGACGAAGAGTTCCTAGAGCTATCACGACGGATCCCGAACAGGCTGGCCGATGAACAGCGTCACCCGAACATACCGGGCGGTGTCGTGTTAGTTTTCGATGGCACGGTGGGCGGCGCAGATCACAGGTTTGTCGGCGTCATCAAGGCCGAGAAGCAAACAGGTTTTCGCCGTTACACAAGCCGCGAGAAAACCCTCACCGAATTCTTAGACGGTCTGTTTCTCACAGCTGCTCAGCGTCTATATAAGGTCGCCCTCTTTGTGAGGATAGACGAGAACCAGCGCCCGCCGGATGGTTGGAACGCTTACGTGTTTGACACGAACATTTCGCCAACACACCGAGAGACGGCGGCGCAATATTTCTACGAAGGGTTTCTCGGCTGTGAGCTGCCGCAAGACGGCGCCTATGAAACTGCTAGGTTCTTTGACTTGACACGAGACTACGTAAAGCAATCCGGTCTGCCAACGGAGAAGCGGCGGGACATCGTCGACGCTCTACACACCTATGTGAAAGCCGAGAACGGGAGAACATTCTCCTCAAATGAGTTCGCGGAGAAGTACCTCCCAATGGAGCATCGAGACGCTTTTTCGAACTTCCTGTCTGCCAAAAAGTTTCCAATGAGGGCGGTGGTTCGCGACACGAGCGCAATGGGAAACCGACTGCGCCGCCGCCGGTTTCGTTTCGGGGCCGATATTGAATTATCCGTGTCTGCAGTCGCGCTGAATGACAAGACGGTAGAGATAAAGGAGGGGGCAGCAAACGATTTTGGAGGAGAAGGCTTGGATCGTTGGACGCGGATAACGATTCGACAATCTTTGACAGATGAGCGGTGATGAATCGAGAGCAAGAGTTTTTGGAAAGGTGGCGGCGTGAAAGCCCAGCTTACTCTGCCTGGGGGAAATATGTCGTCGAAAAGCTCTCAGGAGCAATTTCGGAGTTTGCCTCGCCTGTCGCGCTCGAAGTTTTCCTGAAAATCCCCGTAAAGGCCCGTTTGAAAGCGGAAGACTCCCTACTTCAGAAAGCGTTTCATCGCGGCAAGGGGTATGAAAACCCGTACGAAGAGATTGAAGACAAAGTCGGCATTCGCTACGTCGTCCTGCTTGGTTCCGAAGTAAAGAAGATAGATGACGCTATTCTCGGCGTGAGCGACTGGATTGCAGAGAAGGCAAGGGACTACGTTCAAGAGCAAATGCTCCGCCCCTATGAATTCGACTATCAATCGTTGCATTACATTGTCAGATCCAGAAATCTCCTAAATTTCGATTCCGTTGAAATCCCTGCCGATACACCGTGCGAGATACAAGTGAGGACGCTTCTTCAGCACGCCTATAGCGAATTAACGCACGACACGATTTACAAGCCAAACGTGCAAGCCACCCCCTCGCTGAAGAGATCGGCTGCGAAAAGCATGGCGCTTATCGAGGCGACGGGAGACTACTTCGCGAAGGTTCATGAGGAAATTCAAGCAGCCCTCGTGAACAGCGAGCAGATGTCGATGTTTCTCGACCGTCAATATCGTTCCTGGATTGGACTAGAGGCTTCTCACGGTCCGCTTCAGTCCCTTATCGTGGATCACTATGCCCGCCTCGTCGGACAGGAGTTTGAGGCATCTATCGAGGATTGGTGGAGCAGCAAACAATTTGTTCGAGAGAGAATAGTTGGTCGCAGCAAAGACCAAGTGATCTACAGGGTGTCGGGAATTCTTCTTGTCTATTATTGTGTTTCAACGTTTCCAAACGCCGCCAAAGAGAACAGCCCTTTGTCCGACGACGAACTGGGACTGATCTATTCTGACCTTGGTAGATCGCTCAACTGATGAGCGAAGATGTTGCCGAAAGCTTCGTGCGACGCTGCACTAATATTTTGTAGCGTTGTCCCACGCCGCGGTGTTCGAAGTGGCGCACCCAAGCATTCAAGAACCGCAGTTCAAGTTGTCGCATTTTGCCTTTCGCCAGAATGATGCAAATGCGCCAAGCATAAAAAGGAGCCGGTGGTTCGCCGGTATCGAGGTATTCGGCGAAAGCCCCTGACAAGATAGCAACATTTGCCCCGAGGTCGTCATGGATCGATATTATGTAATCGCGCGCGTCAGGTCTGTTCAGAAAGCTCATCGTTCCGCCGCTGGCCTCGCCGTAGGACTTTCCATCCTCCAGCATGGCAGGAAAGACGTTACGGATATGGGCGCGGTAACGGTGCTCTACATCTTCGTTTGAGAGAGTAGGAGTGGTCTCCAAGCAGTCGATCAAGACAGTCAGGGCGTCAAGGTCAAATTCGGAGAGGCGGTCGATCATCTACCAGTATCTCTGGGGCGTCGAAACCATGTCTGCAGCGCTACGCCTCAACACCGCGTGAGCGCATGCTGCGCCAGTAGTCGCGGACTTCCGCTTCAAACTAACCTTCGGCCTCGGCGCGGGGATCACTCCGCGATCTGAATTCGAGGTAGTGGCTATAGTGCTTGCTTTCGAGCCATGTTTTGAAAGCGCCAAAGCTAGGGTAGTGGCCGGGCTGTGGCCGATAATTCGTTTCGTGCATCCACTCCAACGCGAGATGTCTGATCTTTTGTTCGGCGTCGGCTTTCTTGTGCATAGCATACGGCTCTTTTATTTAGGGATCTGCTTGCACGCAAACGCGGCGGTAACCGCCCTATAGGTGGCCAACGCGGCCACATCGCTACGTTCGGCAGGGTTGTCTTTTAGGTATTTCACCACGACGTCCATAATTTGTTGTTTGGTGCGCTGATTGTCCGGTCCGCAGTCGTAACCATTCGCCAGCAGCATGTCGTAGTGGCCGATAATCGTGCCCAGACAGACGGGGTAGGTCCGTGGGTTCTGGCAGATTTCGTACAGCGAGTTACCACTGTCAAAGTAAGGAATGGCGGGGCTCGTAGAGCAGGCGAGCGCAGCGACGGTGGCGAACCAACGAAGCATCATCTTCCCTCTAGAAAGCACAGAGCCGCACGGCAACTAACCCTTTGGCGCCGCCCATCACCGCGGGATCTCGGTCAGATTGTGCCATACCGGGCGACCTGTTGCCCTAGTGAAGCGCGCAGCAATCTCCTCCAAGTTATCGTCGTCATCGGTCAGGATGAGGACCCCATCGATTCCATCCTCAATCATGCCAGTCACCGCCGAAGGCGCGTGGCCGAAGGGGCCAATGGTGATCTCATGCCCTCGCTCCATGAGCGTCGCGGTATACGAACCGGCGACATCCGCGGCAGATAAGATCGCTATCTTCATTTTAGATACCTTGGAGACCCGCATCGGCCGGCGGACCCGACAAAGTGTTGGGAGGATGATGAGGCCTCACTTCATGGTTTTCCGTTCGCGGAGGATCTTCATGAAGGTCATATTTGAATCTCGATTGTCCCAAGCTGCCTTAATGTGCGTAGTGAGTCGGGGACGATCATGCTCAATCGTGCTAACCCATAAGTTCGGGTCGTACTCATAAACGCGGAGCATGTTGTCGACGTCGAAGATGGCTCGCGTCCCCTTTGATCTTATGAGCGCAATGGGCTTATCCTCAGCGATGCGCAGACCGAGTTCGAATAGGACATTGGGGTTGTTTTCGGTGAGGTCAGCGACGACAAGATCGGCATCGAGTAGTTGATTGACGATGGTCGCATGGATTACGTCACTGCCTTCTCGATTGGCTGTTACGACCTCAAATCCCGCATCACGCCCTGCGGGCGCAATTAATGCTTTCAGGACCTCGTCGAAGAACCTTTCGACCGTGATGCTTCCCGCTCACCAAAAGGCATGATCGCGAAACACCTAAATCCGCTGTTATTAGTGGGTTCGGCTAACACTACCGTCCCTGTATCGTCTCGGACGCGGCCCGGCGGACCATCATCTGATCGTCGCTCGTCTGAAGTAAAGCCGGCGCCGATACCGAGATAGGTGCAGTTCTCTCGAAAAGCCGAGAGAACTCTTCGTGCAAAGAGGGGTCCAGGCCAAACTCACGGGAGAGCGTGTTGCCCAGATATTGCATCTCGGGAAGATTGGCTCCCTTATAATAGTCGAGTACTTTTCTAAAGATCTCAACTTTCAGGAGTGCTGACGTGAGTGCTACTTTCTCCTCGTCTTTATTAGCTGCATAGACGACGTCGCGGCCAGGCTCAGTCAAGGAGATCATCTGAGAGTCACGACCACCCTCAGTAAAACCAAAATCCCGCGACGCAGCCGCCAAGTAAAAAAAGTCAGTGTTTTTGACGGAGAGGCCGACAGCATTGGCGACGTCCTCTGGAGGCCAAGGATTCCCTCCGTTGTTATTTTTTAGCGCCGATGGAATTTTTAGCGCCTGCTCAAGCGTCATCCTAGGATAGGGCCTGCGCGCGGGCGCCTTTGACGTTTTGGCTACAGACCGCTTTTTCCCCTTCTTGGGAAACCTTTTGGCTGCGCGCCTTCCTGCACGCCGCTTAGGAGACTGCTCTTTCGCTGGCGCCGTCTCTTCCGTCCCGTCATCGCTCATTTTCAATCCCTAAAGCATCGTTTTCAATATGGCTCGCATCCTATCGACTGACCCGAACGTCGCCGTGCTCTTCTTCGCTCGGCCGCTCACCATCAAAGTCTGTGTGAGCGAGTAGGGCGCCTACACCGAACAACAGCATGCCGCCGATCCAAATCAGTGCGGAGGCAGCAAGAAGCGCCGACGTCCCAACGCCGATACTGCCGGTGAGGCCAAACAGCGTGCCGGCGTTGAACAGCAGTCCGACGACGCCCCACAGCCAGAAAAGAGACGTTAGCAGGCCGCGCCCTGTGCCCTGCTGGCTACGGAGCCGGAACGTGCGCTCCCAGCTTTCTTTGCGTTTGAACAGCCCCATTGAAATCCCCCAGACCCGCCACGACCATAGGGCGCGGACCGAGGGTAGAGCAACCCTACTTGCGGGCGAGGCGAACGCCAGGGCCACTGTCACTGAGAAACGGGAGGCCGAAGCCTCCCGCCCGCTCAGATGAAGCAATGAATGATTGCGGCGATTGCCCAAAGGCAACCAGCAACATTCACGTTCACGCGAACATCGACTCGGTGTGTTGGCTTTTTCACAGCCAGCCCTCCGGGTCGGGCGCGCCTCGACCCATGAAGGTTGAGGAGTTGGCCGCCATCGGAACGGTTCAGTACCGCCGTTCATGTGCTCGCATCGGCCCACCTTCCGCGTTACGTACCGCTTCCAGTAGTCCCACGTCTCTTCTGGGTGCCTAGACATCCATCCAGGCGGGTGGTCGACATGGGATCACCCCACATCGACGCCCCCAGCGTGGGGCGACAGTTATCGCCTCCGGGTCGCGAACTTGAGAAGTGTCCGGTCCGGATTCGGCCGCCGCTGAATCGAAAGGTACAGCAGCTGGCGGGGGGGCGAAAGCGCATGAGCACTGGGAAAAATACGGGTGGGGAGAGTGTGCTGCGCCTAGAGATGCAGGCCGATGACGAATCGGATGGCAAAGAATGCATCGCCGGGAACGATGGCCGTGACGCTAATTGCGAACAAGACCCGCAAGCCTTCGTTCATTGTGCCTCGCAGCAAAACGGCCCCCGCGGGGGCACGCGGAGGCCGCTGTTGGAGCGCTCCAAGCCCCCGGGGGGAGGACCTGAAGCGAGATGGTAACGCCGGGCCTGCAGTCGAGTTCCTTAGCCGGAGGCCGGTACCGTCCGCAGGACACCGCCCGCGAGGGCGGCTGCGGCCTACCTGGCACCGTTCCGCACGATGGCAGGAGCGAACTTGGCGCTCATTCAGAATCAGGCTGTGTTTAACCGTCTAATTCGACCAGATAGGCAAGTACTAGGTCGTCGGTTTGAGCTTGCAAAGCCGCGTTCCGATAGACGAGCGTTTCTTGTCCGTCAGCTTTCCGAACAGTTAACTTGGCTGTCTCCGAACACAATGAAATGCCGTTCGATGTGAGCGCACTCAAGTCAGCGCGAAGCCAATCTTCTTTGCACAGCTCAAATGCTTCCGGAAAATTCTTGGCTTCAAACGGGCGCGCGGCCTTAACGAAAGGGTTTACTCGGGAGGGTCATTCCTCTGTGGGGTGCGGGGCGTTCGGACGGGTCGCGGGCGAGTTGGGATTGCAGCTTGACGAGGTCGGTGAAGACTACGTCGGCCGGTTGGATCGCGATGGTCGAGATCACGGTGACCCGCACGCCGCGGCGCTGAACGGCCTCGACCAGGGAGCGGAAGTCGCCGTCGCCCAAAAAAGCACCATTTGCTCGATGGCTCGGCGGACTCCATGGCGTCCACGGTGAGCAAAGAAGCGCACAAAACGCGCAGCCGGAAAGACTGCCAGAACAATGGCGACTCGTCGCTAAGCAGCGTGCCGCATAGAATAGCCCAGTTCCAACGTGTATCGGAATCTCAAAAATCTCCACGCCGTTTTCGTCCCGGACCCTGATGTAGTTGCCAGGCTGCGCGAAGGGTGGATTCTCAGCGTGAATGCGATGAGCGATGAACTTGGCGATCCTTTGCCTCGCGGCGGGACGCGCATTGATGTCCTACCCTATCGCAGGCCGTGAACGCGCCAGCTAGATCGAAGTAAAAGCGCTTCATGAACGTAAAACGATCGTTCCTGCGCCGCGTTCCTATGGGCTTCTCGTCTCACGCGGACCTGATAATCTTACCTGATGACAAACGCTCGACATTGCGAGCGACGACCTTTCTGCAGTGATCAAGAACCTCGCCGCTGTTGCCGCCGCGGAAGAATATCGTCCGAGCCTCCTCAGCAGCTTCCAGCTTTTCCGTGACCACGAGGAACATCTCGTCAGCGGTGCCCGTGCCGGCCGCGATCTGCCGCAGCCGCAAGTCGATGACGTGGAGGGCATCTGCCATAAGTGTCAGCATCGAATACCAAGCTAGCATAAGAACTCCGGTCCGGCCGATGACGTTGCGCGGCCGCAAAACAAGGCGGAGCGCGCAGATTAAGAGCCTCTGTGGCAGCCCGGGTTACTAGTCCGTCGTGTCAGGGAATCCCTCTCCTGTAGGACGCGTCAGCGATAGGAACGAAATTACCAGAGGCCGCTTGGTCGCTAAAGGAATCGCAGCATGAAAGTCCTTCGTCTCGCTCTCGCCATGGCAATCGTCCTTCCCTGTGCCGCCTTCGCTCAAGGCGGAGGAGGTGGTGGAGGCGGTAGCGGGGGAGGCGGCAGCGGTGGCGGGTCTGCTGGTGGTAGCGCCGGTGGCGCAGCCTCTTCAGCTGCGGGCGGCGCTGGCCCGAGTTCTTCACCCTCCGGCGCGGGAAATGCTGCCTCCGGCGCAGCAAATGCCGCCGGCACAACTTCGGGCGTGGCCGGCAGCCCAACCGGCACCGCGGCAGCTCCCGGCGCAGCCCCGTCAACTAACCAGGGAACGGGAGAAAGAAACGGCTCTGCCATGGGCGGACAGGCACCGGGTACCAATGCCGCCGGTACTGCAACGTCCTCAGGATCTCCAGGCGCCAGCGCGCAGACCGCGGCGCCAGCAGGCGGCATCGGGAGACCGACGACAACCAACACGCAGGATAGCGACGCTAAAATAGATCAAGAGAACGACAAGACAGACAGAACGGTGGGGAAGATTTGCAAAAACTGTTGAAAAGCGTTTTTTATCCCCTCCTCATTGCAGCGCTTCCTGTGATTCACACGGCAGATGCGAAAAGCCGGCACCATCATCACCGCCCGCAGCCCGTTACTGCAGGCGATCCGCAAAATAAACCTGCTGCAGATATTCGCGATCCAGCGGATAAAGCGCTGGATAAGAAGATCAAGAGTATCTGCCGAGGGTGTTAGCCGCAGCCGCCGCTCTTAGAAGTTCGAGATCCATATTTCCCTGCTTAAAGGCGAGGCCGCCGGGTTCACTCAGGATGCGCCGCTGCAGACAACATTCGGCAGCACCCGCGGCAGCCACGGCGTCCTCCATTCCGCGTCTTCCGCGAACATCCTCTGCATTCTCACCGCGAGCCCCGTAGCGGAGCTCGTCGCTCTTTGACATGGCCTTATCCCCAAAAGCCAGCTCCAACGGGACGACGCGGGACTTGGTTCCTGTCCTGAAAAGGGTTGCGGCCTGCAACCCGGCTAGCCAAGCGGCAATGAGCGGGGAAAGCGGTCAAGGGGGCGCCTTCGCACGAGCGTCAGCGAGCTCGCCATTGAGGGCTGAAGGGGGCTGATGCGCGAGGGATCGTCACCGGATGGCCAGACAAGACCCGGGCGCGGCACGCGCTAGAGCCCGGTCGGCCGCGCAGCAGAGGGCGCGCCCTGTGACACGGAACTCTGCGGCTTTGAGGGAAGTTGGGTACTGTGAGACCATCTGGGGAGACGATATGAAGCGTATTACCAAATGGCGGGCCGCAGCCAGGCGCGATCTGATCGAGCCGAATGGTGAGGACCACAATCGCCGCACGAAGGCTGAGAAGGCGGCCAAGGCGGGGCAGGTCCATCGCGGTGACCGGAAGTCGTCCAAAACAAAGCCGCGGAAAAAGACGAGTGCGCGAACGTAGCACCACATTAGATCTCTTCGGAGCGCCCCACCTTCCGGAAGGCACGAAGTATCAGCCGGACTTTCTCGTGCCCGAGGAGGAGCACGCGTTGCTGCGTCATGTCGAGCGCCTGCCGTTCAGCGAATTTGAGTTTCACGGATTCACCGGCAAGCGCCGGACCGTTTCCTTCGGTTGGCGCTACGATTTCAACGGCGGGGGCCTTACGAAGACGGAAGATATGCCGGAAGTTCTCAGCGAGCTTCGCGCCCGCGCCGAAACCTTTGCCGGAAGCGCTTCCGGTAGCTTTCAGCAGATTCTCGTCACGGAATACGCGCCGGGCGCCGGCATCGGCTGGCACAAGGACCGCTCGGTATTTGGCGACGTCGTGGGCATCTCACTCCTGTCGCCCTGCACGTTCCGGCTCCGTAGAAGAAAAAAATCGGATTTGAGCGAATGAACCTCGTTGCCGAGCCGCGCTCCATCTGTCTTCTGCGGGGTCCCTCGCGCACCGAATGGCACCACAGCATTCCCGGCGTCGAAAGCCTGCGTTACTCACTTTCATTCCGCAACGTAGTCGAAGGGCGCGCATCATAGTGGCCCGCGTCTCCACATTGCCGAAGCGCCTGCAGCCGATGCTCGCGACGCTCACTGATGCGCCGTTCGACCACAAGGGCTGGATATTCGAAGACAAGTATGACGGCTTCCGCATGGTGGCAAAGATCGAAGGCGGCAAGGTCACTCTCTACAGCCGCAACGGCAAGATTATCAGCAAGAGCTATATCGAGGTCGCGAAAGCGCTGGAGGGCGTAAAAGCCGACGCCGTCATCGACGGCGAGCTTGTCGCTCTTGGAAAGGACGGCGTCTCTCATTTCCAGCTGCTGCAGAATGCGCTCCGCCATGAAGCGAAGCTGCAATACTGTGCGTTTGATCTGATGTTTAAGGATGGAGAAGACCTTCGCCGTCTGCCGCTCACAGAACGCAAGAAGCGGCTGAAGGCCATTTTACCCGAAAACAAGCTGATCGCGTTCAGCCACGACCGGAAGACATTTGGGACAAAATTCTTCGAGGAAGCCGAGCGGAAGGGTCTCGAAGGCATCATGGCAAAACGCGCGGACAGCAAATACCTGTCTGGCGCACGCACCGATGAGTGGCTCAAGATCAAGACCGCTAAGCGCCAGGAGGTCGTCATTGCGGGCTTCACAGCCCCGCGGCGGACGCGGCCGTTCTTCGGCGCCCTGACCATTGCGCTGCGTGAAGAAAATGGCTGGCGATATATCGGACATGTCGGCACGGGATTCAGTCATGAAGCGTTGGAGGAGCTTCACAAAAAACTCGTTAAGCTGAAGTCTGCCAAATCACCATTCGGAAAAAAAGTGAAAGACGAGGCCGTTACCACATGGGTAAAGCCGCTGCTTGTCGCCGAGGTGAAATTCACCGAATGGACAAGTTCCGGCGAAATGAGGCACCCGGTCTATCTCGGCCTGCGCGAAGACAAGCCCGCGGGAAAAGTCGTGCGTGAGTACGAAAAACATGCAATTGATAATAAAGCGCGCGGCCCTCGCTCCTGAAGATCGCGAGCATACCGCGCGCCTTCGGCTAAACCGCCAGCTCCTTGCGGACGGCAGCCGCCGAATTACCGACTTTATCAATCGCCCTTTGCAACTCTTCCTGGGACAGACGGAAGTGCTTGAGCCAGTAGTGCAGCTCGGTCCTGTCCTGCAGGTTTATCTTGCTGCGATCCGGCGGAAGCTTGTGCGTCAGGCTCGTCATCGGGGTGCCTCAGTGATGCATAAAAAGAGCGAGAAGAAGAATGATGGGAAGGGGAATGCCGATCAGCCAGAGAAGTGCACCTTTGCCGAAACCCATCGAGGCCTCCTGAGTGATGTTGTCATAGCTTGGAGTAACAACATCTGCGCGGAGCTCTCGTTCCCGCCCTGACGAAAGCTACTGCACTGCACTTGCCAGAAGACGGACCAGAAATACAGCCTGGCCCTTCAGGATGCGCTCGCGCGCTTCTGCGATGTTGAACCACCCGGCGCGATCCAGCTCAGGAAAGCTCTGAACCCTGCCTGAATGCGGCGGCTATTCCATTTGAAACATGTTGCTTTTGAGCTCATCCGGATTCCAGCCATCCTCGACAGCCCAGACATGTGCGGTTTTGCCGCGCGGCTGGTTTGCCTCGCCAAGCGATGTGAACTCTCCGCGGGGTCTGTGGCCTGTCTCTTCCTCGAATTCCCGTTTAGCTGTGTCGAGCGGCGCCTCGCCGAATGAAATCAGCCCCTTCGGAATGCTCCAGGCACCGTGATCCTTTTCTTCCAGAATGGTCCGCCTGAATGCCCGAGGAGAACTTCCATACTTCCGCTTTTGCGCCGGAACAGGAGAATGCCCGCGCTTGTTTTTGGCATTGATACGGCGCGCGGGGTGCTCATCTATCGCACGGAAGATTCCCGTGAGGGGGCACGGCGACGAGAGCCTTTTGCAGCCGCGCGTTTGCGTTTCGCAAGATACGCAAGCATTTTTGAAAGGGGCATGGCGTTCAGGACGCGATCTGCCGGCACGCCGCCCTTGCGGGCCATTTCGACACCCCAGTGCGCGTGATCGAGCTCGCGAATGGAATGAGCGTCGGGATTGATGATGAAGATACAGCCATATTCAAGCGCTTTCTGGTGCCAGCGCCAGTCGAGATCGAGCCGCCAGGGGGTGTGCGTTGACCTCGAGGACAACGCCATACTTGGCGCAGGCGCGCAGCACCTTCTCGACGTCGATGTCGTAACCCGGTCGCCGCAGCAGCTGGCGCCCCGGTCATGTGGCCGATGATTGTGGTGTGTGGATTGAGATTGCTCGGACGAGGCGCTGCGTCGGCGCCTTCCTTTCCAACTTGAAGCCACCGTGAATGCTCGCGACGACGAAGTCGAAACGCGCCAAGACCTCGTCGGGATAGTCCAGCGAGCCGTCGGCGAGGATATGGATTCGATCCCTTCAGAATCCGGAAATCCTTGCCGAAACGGTTGTTCAGGCGGTCGGCCTCGCGGTGCTGTTGCTCGATCTACTCGCCGGACAACCCGCTGGCTTAGTGCGCTGACTTCGAGTGATCGGCCATCCCGAATACTCGAAGACAGGACCCGTCCAACGTCAAGGGCCTGCCTGGAAACAAGCGCGGCGGTCAGGAAGCTAGACCAAAAACCGAGGGTGCCGTGAGGCAGCACCCTGCTGCCTCACGGCGATCAGGACACCGATGACTGGAAGTGCACAGCCGACGGCCGCTGCCGTCTTCTTGCAGATCCTGCATCGCCCCCCGGGACCGGGAAAACCTGGAACTTCTCAGCCCGGCGTATGTTGTGCCGTGCCACTACTGGAGGACGAAATGAACAAGAAATCTTTTCTGCTGCTGATGGCTGCCTCGCTTCTGGCGGGTCCGTCGTTTGCGCAAAATCCGACGGCGACCGATCGGCCGAACAATAATGCTGTCAACAGTTCCGGCCAGAATAATTCCAGCAAGCCGGTTGAAGGCGCCAACAGCTTCACCGAAGGCCAGGCCAAATCGAAGATCGAGGAGGCGGGCTACACCAACGTCACATCCCTGAAGAAGGACGACAACGGCGTTTGGCGCGGAAAGGCCAGCAAAAGCGGGGCCTCGACCAATGTCAGTCTGGATTTCCAGGGCAACGTGAACGCGGCCAAATAACCTGGCGCGCGGCAGCGAAATTGAAAGGGATTCACTATGACCGTTACGATTTCACGACTCTACGATAACTACTCCGATGCGCAGCGCGCGGTAACGAGCCTGGAGGCCGCGGGCGTGCCGCATTCGGATCTGAGCATCGTCGCGAACAATTCCGATAACTGGTACAGCACCGACAAGAAGGTCGATCGCGATCGCGATGGCGTTGACGATCGGGCGGAAGGTGCCGCTACGGGAGCGGGCCTCGGCGCGGGTCTCGGTGGCGCGGCCGGCTTGCTCGCTGGCCTTGGTTTGTTGGCTATCCCCGGCCTAGGTCCGGTCGTGGCGGCCGGATGGCTCGCATCAACCGCGCTCGGTGCCGTTGCCGGCGGCGCGACGGGCGGAGTCGTCGGGGCGTTGACGCAGGCCGGCGTATCCGATGAGGAAGCACCACTCTACGCTGAAGGTGTGAGGCGCGGCGGCACGCTGGTTTCGGCTCGTGTGCCGGATGCGGAGCGCGCGCGCTACGACGCGATCCTGAACCAGTCCGCCGTTAATCTGCGCGACCGGAGCGCAGCTTGGCAGAAGGCAGGGTGGAAGAGTTACGATCCATCTGCCCAGCCTTATGGTGCGGACGAGGTCCGCAGAGAACGCCAACTCTATGGCACCGGAATGCGCTAAATTACCCGGCGGCCCGCCACCGGGCGGGCCGCCATTCTTGCGCATGATTATCATCCAACTCAGGAGCCGAAAATGAGCCGGGGAATGCCATCAATGACCGCCCTCTTGGGTATGCTCGCAATCGCCGGTTACCAAAATCGGGACAAGCTGGCGGACATGTTTCGCAATGCCACCTCCGGTCAGCCGGCGGGTGCCAAGGATTCCCTGAGCGGCATGCTCGGCAATCTTGGCGGCCTTGTGGGAGGCGGCGGCGTGGGTTCGCTGCTGAACGGCGGAATCGGCGAGTTGCTCGAGCACTTCAAGCAGAACGGACAGGGCGACGCGGCCCAATCCTGGATCAATCAAGGGCCAAACCGCGAAGTCACCCCGCCCGAACTCCAGCAGGCTATCGGTCCGGACGTTCTTCAAAAACTGGAGCAGCAGACCGGCCTGTCGCAGCAAGAGATCCTCGACCGATTGTCTCGCGAACTTCCGACAGCGGTGGACAAATACACGCCTGACGGACGTCTTCCGGCGCAATCGGCGGGATAACACTACTCAAGACTCGAGAAGAGATATGAGCATCATCTGGACGATCGTCATCGGTTTCATCGCAGGCGTCATCGCGAAGTTCGTCATGCCCGGCGACAATGAGCCCTCGGGTTTCATCCTCACGACGATCCTGGGAATAGTGGGCGCGTTCGTTGCGACCTATCTTGGCCAGTCTCTGGGCTGGTATCGGCCTGGAGAAGGCGCTGGGCTGGTGGGGGCGGTCGTGGGTGCCATCATCGTGCTTCTTGTCTATGGTTTTGTGGCCGGGCGCAGCCGCCGGGCGATCTAACCCACCATGACCATGACCGGAATTCTTCGCGTGAGCGAAGAATTCACGCGGTGCGAATGGCGATAAGCAAGATGAAATGGATGCTCGTTGTCCTGGTAGGAGGCATGACACCGGTCAACACCGACCTGGTGTTCGACAAGTTCGCCGATTGCCTTGCCGCCGAGGAGCAGATGCGAAAACACTACACCGACGCCTTCGAGGTCTGGGACCGATGGGCCGCGGCCAATTTCGAGCGAAGACGCGAATACTCAAAGGTGCGCGACCTCCAGGCCAAACGCCTGCTCAGCAACATCGGCACGTGCGTTCCTCATGCAGGCGGCGACACCATAGGCCCTCAGCAGCCGAGCAATTCGACACCTTCTCAGCCTCCTCAAGCCGCACCCACGCCGCAGCCAAGTCCGAAAACGTGAGGTCTGAACGTTCGGAGCACGGGCAGTCGCGAACGAATGTCGCAGGCCCTCCGAAGTGCGGGCCGTAATTGTATAGAAGCTGAACCTGTACCTTCGGGTCAGGTTTGAGAGTTCGCGGTGCGGCTAGACGCTCAGCGCGAGGTTCTTGCATCTGCACTCGGAGGTGTCGCTCGGGTTCGAATGCCGGGTCGGGCAAGTTGACGACAAAGGCCACCGCGCCTCGGAAAAAGCGCCGAGCAGCTTAGGGACGCAATGCGCTTTTTGGCTTCAGCTTCTGTCCTGATACGCCGGAGCGAAAGCACTAACTCAATTGCTCCGGGCGCGGGACCGAGCCTTGCTCTGCGAAGCGGCATTTGGCTTCAGGCGTGACTTTGGACGTGCTTCTGGCTCGATACCGTTCTGCTCGTCAAACTTGCGTATCCAGGATTGGACGTAGCGCGGGTCGTCCGGACAAAGCTGTTCAAGTAAACGAAGGTTCTGCGCTCTGAATTCCACTAGGGCTTTCGGCAAGTGTGCCTCCTCAAAACCCTGCCCACATCTAGGCTGCTGTATCGGAAAAAGTGGTCAAGCCAAAAGGAGGCTTGAAAATTTCGGAGCGTTGATGCCGCGCCAAAAAGTGAAAACCCCGCTTGGGGGAGCGGGGCTTTCTGGTGGGGGTGAAGCTTAGGGAGGCTTCGGCTATATGACGCGCCATTGCGGAAAAGGTTCAAAGCCCTAAAAAGCGAACCACGCCAATACCGCAATGATGGGGATGATTGCCACGCCCAAGAGCACCAAGGGTGCAGGTTCATTGCCCGTCCGGTCGCTCAATGCTGATCTCCTTAAAGATGAAGGTCCCGCAGCAGCGTCGACGCCACGCGGCTTTCTGGCGGCACGGATGCCGACAGCTCAGAGCGGCAATTCCGACCGAGCTGGACTTGTTCCTCATCGGTCGGTCGCGGCCCAGACGGCGTTGGCTGTCTATTCGGAGAGCCTCGGTATGGCGCCCAGCCCAGCGGCGCGCTGGGCGTCCGCTCTGTTGAGCTGCTCTCGGTATTCCCGGGCGGCCTTGAGAAGAGTCTCCCGAAGCTCATCATCCGCCGTCTGGGCGGCGAGGGCTTCGGCCCGGTCGATCTGGTTCTGAAGAGATTCTTTCGTCATAGCCCTTCTTCTTTTTGCCCTTCTTCTTTTTCTCCTTCAGAACTTTGGCCTGCGCTCTGAATCCTGAGGCCAGGGCCTTCATCTGCCGAGAAACGAATTCGTCGGCCGTCTCCTGAGCGGCCTTCTCGGCTACACGAGCTTGCTGTTTGAATGTTTTCGCCGGCTTCATGGCCGACAACTTTCGACAAAAAGTCAGGTTCCTCAAGAAACCGGCTTGAGTCTTCGTTCCCTTTTCGGTTGATCCCCGATGCGCTCCGTCGGGGCAAAACTCGTCCGGTCGACGAAGGAAAAGCTCTCGTCCGCGAAGCGCGCCCCTATCTCCGAAGCCGCATCCAGATTGGCGCGGGCGATGGGTTCGCTCCGAGCTCCGCTGTCGCGCAGCCGCTCCCAGAAGATTTCCGCCACGCCGCGGCCAAATTGGGCTTTTAAAAGCTGGCACGTCTCGACCAGCACCAAGTCCGTCGTGAGGTGTTGGTCGATGCTCTGAAGGATCGACTTGGCGCGCTCATTCTGAGCATCCCGCTTGGCGGCCGCAGCGCACCAGACGGAGCTGTCAACGAACGCACTCATGTGCATCACTCCTGAACCGGGTACTGCCAAACGTCGCGCTTTGGCTCGCTATCCTCAAGCCATTTTTGCGCGCGCTCTTTCGAGGCAAAGAGCTTGATCCAATCGGGCTCACCGATGGCTCTCGACGCCGGATCGGGCAAGCAGAGCCACACCGATCCCTCGACTGGACCGCCTTCCACTTCGTATTCCCAGGCAACGCCTTCGGGGTCGTTGTCCTGGAGCCAGGCGTCGGCGGCACCGCCAGATGCAAATACCTTGACCCACTCCGGATGCCCCGCCGTGCGCGCCTCGCCGTTCTCGTAGTCATCGAGGTAGAGCCATACGGTTCTGCCCTCGCGGCGAGCTTCATCATGGCTGCGTACCACCTCGTTGACCCTTTGCCGGTCCGAGCGATCGGCTTCAGGCAGCGACGTCACCGCGGCGTAGAGTTCAGCGGGAATGCTGCGCCTGTCGCCGGGAGGCTTGTAGCGCCATTCCACCCATTGATCGAATGCGTCCGACATATGGCTCACCTTCTCGAGTTGGCGCGGAATGGACTGTCCATGGTGAAGGCATCCGGCGCGATCCCGCTCTCGATACGCTTCCAGGTCACGGGCGCTGCGATTGGAAATCCCTCTCGGGCTCGCGGGGAATAGGTGCCGATCGCAGTGGTGCCGCGGCCGTTGCGGAGATAATCGAGAAAGATGCGATCGCGACGCTTTGCCTGAGCAGACAGGAGGTAGCGGTCTGGATGGCGCGCTGCGAGAGCGGAGACCAGCTGATGCGCGACCCGATGCGCCTTGTCGTGCAGCACCGGCTGATCCAACGGCGCCATCAGATGAATTCCTTTGCCGCCGGTGAGCTTGGGCCAGGTCTCGAAACCTTCTCGTTTCATCAGCGTGCGCAAATCGAGTGCGGTCTCCACGACGGCATTCCAGTCGACGCCCTCGCCGGGATCGAGGTCGATCACGATGCGGTCGGCATGTTCGAAGTCCTCG
>NZ_JADPJJ010000069.1:0-639 GCF_023073375.1 Bradyrhizobium sp. 197
AATCGAGAGCACCGTCCGATACCTAGGAATTGAAGTCGACGATGCGCTTGCAATAGCAGAGCAAGTCGACGTCTGAACTAACTGGGCAGAGCGGACATGCTCTGCCCTTTCTTGCAGCCGACTTCGGGCCAGAAGCGGATGAATGGGGCTGCACTTGATCGAACTCAATCGCATGCAGATAGTGGCTACATCGGTTCAATCTCTCCGGGGCGCCAGGTCCTGTTGAACCAAGGTTCGAGCGGACCGTAGAGGCGCAAGAGGGTGTTCCAGCCCTTCCCCGGGATCGTCTGCACCCAGTTTGATTCCTTCTCCGAGGGAGCCTTTGGTCCGAAATAAACGTCCACTGAACCATCCGCATTGACCAGCAATCCCTTGGTGAGACTACCGACAGCCGGAGATTGTTGATCGGTTTGGAGCATTGAGCGTGTCTGGTTATCGTAGAGTGTGAACGACCAGAAATCCTTGGCCGGAATGTTGGGCGGCATGTGCAGCCTGTACGTTTTGCTGCCGTCCAGGGGGTTACCCTTTGCATCCACAAATGCACCGGCGTACTGCGAACCCTCACCAACCATCTTCATCGTCATCGCTGGCGTCACGCCGGTGGCATAGAAGAAGAACATGTTTTTTGCGTCGACCGCC
>NZ_JADPJJ010000057.1:0-629 GCF_023073375.1 Bradyrhizobium sp. 197
AGCAGTGAGTGCCCGCCCAGCTCGAAGAAGTTGTCGTGCCGGCCGACACGTTCCAGGCCCAGAAGCTCGGCCCAGATCTGCGCCAGCGCGATCTCGATCTCGCCCCGCGGCGCCTCATAGGCTGCCCGCGCATACGCATCATCCTCTGGCGGGGGCAGCGCCTTGCGGTCCAGCTTGCCGTTCGGCGTCAACGGCAGCGCCGCAAGCCGCACAAACGCGCTCGGCACCATGTACTCGGGCAGCCGCGCACCAAGATGGGTGCGCAACGTGCCGGCAAGTTCAGTCTCCTCGGCTTCGCCGGCATGCTCCGCAGCCGTAACCACATAGGCGACCAGACGCTTCTCGCCGCTGCGATCCTCGCACGCAACCACCGCCGCGTCGCGCACCGACGCGTGCTCAACCAGCCGCGCCGCGATCTCGCCAGGCTCGATCCGGAAGCCGCGGATCTTCATCTGGTCGTCGATGCGGCCCAGAAACTCCAGATTGCCGTCCGGCAGGTACCGCGCGAGATCCCCGGTCCGGTACATCCGTGCGCCGACCTCACCACTGAACGGATCGGCCAAGAACCTCTCCGCCGTCAGTTCGGGCCGGTTCAGATAGCCACGCGCGACCCCCGCCCCGCCAATGTA
>NZ_JADPJJ010000150.1:0-618 GCF_023073375.1 Bradyrhizobium sp. 197
CTGACGACAAGGCCCAATTCAGACCGGCACCCGGCAAATAGAGGCGCCTGCCATGTTGGTACATGTCCTGGCTGATACTTCCGATAAGCTCTTCGGGCTTTGCTCGGTCCTTGAAAGACAGTTCACTGTCGCGGGCGAGCGGCTCGACGTGGAAACAAAGCTACCGCACGCGCCTGCCGCCGTCGTGATCCGTGCCGACCTACGATTTGTCGAAAACATCGCCGCACTGAAAACGAGAGCTGCGCGTCTCGCCAAGGCCGGCAAGCGGATCTTCCTCGTCGAGCAAACCTCCCGCGTTTGCATCTCGCAAGCCTACGCGCTGGGCGCCACGCTCGTTTTGCCCGGCAAGATCGATCCGATCAAGCTCATGGCCGCGCTGTCCGATCCGGCGCGGAGCGAAACTAGTTCGACGTGCGACATCTCGCAGCCTAATGATGCGGTCGAGGCCGCGGCCAACGCCATCACATCGTTGTTCACTTTAGTCGCACTCGGAGAGCGGATTGACGTCGACGGCACCAGGGAGGCCGGCCGCATGATCACCAACCGGATTTCCGAGCACGGGCTATCCGAATGGCTGACCACGGTGCGGCGCCATCATGAGGGAACCTACCAACACTG
>NZ_JADPJJ010000101.1:0-618 GCF_023073375.1 Bradyrhizobium sp. 197
CTGACGACAAGGCCCAATTCAGACCGGCACCCGGCAAATAGAGGCGCCTGCCATGTTGGTACATGTCCTGGCTGATACTTCCGATAAGCTCTTCGGGCTCTGCTCGGTCCTTGAAAGACAGTTCACTGTCGAGGGCGAGCGGCTCGACGTGGAGGCAAAGCTACCGCATGCGCCTGCCGCCGTCGTGATCCGTGCCGATCTACGATCTGTCGAAAACATTGCCGCACTGAAAGCGAGAGCTGCGCGTCTCGCCAAGGCCGGCAAGCGGATCTTCCTCATCGAGCAAACCTCCCGCGTTTGCATCTCGCAGGCCTACGCGCTGGGCGCCACGCTCGTTTTGCCCGGCAAGATCGATCAGATCAAGCTCATGGCCGCGCTGTCCGATCCGGCGCGGAGCGCAACTAGTTCGACATGCGACATCTCGCAGCCTAATGATGCGGTCAAGGCCGCGGCCAACGCCATCACATCGTTGTTCACTTTAGTCACACTTGGAGAGCGGATTGACGTCGACGGCACCAAGGAGGCCGGCCGCATGATCACCAACCGGATTTCCGAGCACGGGCTATCCGAATGGCTGACCACGGTGCGGCGCCATCATGAGGGAACCTACCAACACTG